>CAKUBJ010000034.1 GCA_934636905.1 uncultured Dysosmobacter sp.
CAGTCCATGCGCTTCCCTCCTCGCAGGCATGATACCATATGTAGTGGAGACTTGTAAAGCCCGCCACAAGATACAAGTTTCTTGTGAAGCCTGCCCCGGAAGGGGCATACCGTATTTAGCGGTAAGGAAGAGTGTGCGCGGGAAACCCAAGAGGGGTGTCCTGTGCCATTAAAATCCTCAGTTTTCAGAACTTTTATAAAGTTCTGAAAACTGGCTCAGCGGGGCGAAAAGACTTTTTCAACACGCTGAGAGATCGGAGAGCATCATGACTGACTTTGAACAACGCTATGCAGCCGCCCGGAAGGCGGTGATTGCCCGGGATCTGGCCCGCCTGAACCCCATGCAGCGGCAGGGGGCCATGGCCACGGAGGGGCCGCTTCTGCTGCTGGCCGGCGCCGGCAGCGGGAAAACCACCGTGCTGATCCAGCGGGTCTATAATCTCCTGACCTACGGCCGGGGCAGCGACAGCGAGGAAGTCCCCGACTGGGCATCGGAGGAGGATCTGGCATTTCTGGAGAACTTCCCCGACCGTCCCAATGAGGAGGAAATCCGCCGGGTGCACCGGCTCTGCGCCGTGGACGTGCCCCGGCCCTGGGAAATCATCGCCATCACCTTCACCAACAAGGCGGCAGGGGAACTGAAAGACCGGCTGGCTGCCCGGCTGGGGCCGGCCGCCAACGAGGTCTGGGCGGCTACCTTCCACTCCGCCTGCGTCCGCATCCTGCGGCGGGACATTGACCGCATCGGCTTCGACAAGGATTTTACCATCTACGATACGGACGACTCCAAGCGGGTCATCAAGGACATCCTCAAGGAGCAGAATCTGGACGAGAAGACCTTCCCCATCCGCAGCGTCCTCTCTGTCATCAGTGCCGCCAAAGACCGCTATGAAAGCCCGGAGCAGTTCGCCAAGAAGGCGGAGGCCGCCAACGACTGGAAAAACACCCGGATTGCCAAACTCTACGCCGCCTATCAGCACAAGCTCCGCACCGCCAATGCGCTGGACTTTGACGACATCATCTGCCACACCGTCACCCTGCTGCAGAAGGAGCCGGAGGTGCTGGACTACTATCAGAAAAAGTTCCGCTATGTGTTGGTGGACGAATATCAGGACACCAACCATTTGCAGTACCTGCTGACCTCCCTGCTGGCAGGGGGGCACCGGAACCTCTGCGTGGTGGGGGACGACGACCAGTCCATCTACCGCTTCCGGGGAGCCAATATCGAGAACATCCTGAACTTTGAAAAGCAGTACCCCGACGCCCGGGTTATCCGGCTGGAGCAGAACTACCGCTCCACCCAGCACATTCTGGACGCCGCCAACGCCGTCATCCGAAACAACGCCGGCCGAAAGGGCAAGACCCTCTGGACGGACAACGGCAGCGGCGATGTGGTGACGGTGAAAACCAGCTTCAGCGAGGGGGATGAGGCCAACTTCGTGGCCGGGGACATCCTCATGGGGGTCAGCCGGGGGCGGAACTTCCGGGACAGCGCCGTCCTCTACCGGATGAACGCCCAGTCCAACGCGCTGGAATATGCCATGAAGCGCAACGCCATCCCCTACAAGGTGGTGGGGGGCACCAAGTTCTTCGACCGGGCGGAGGTGAAGGATATGCTGGCCTACCTCTGCGTGCTGAACAACCCCATGGACGACCTGCGGCTCCGCCGCATCATTAACAACCCCACTCGGGGCATCGGCGCCGCCACCATGGATCGGGTGGCGGAACTGGCGTCGGAACAGGGAGCGTCCCTCTATGAGATTATCCGCAACGCCGACCTGTTCCCTGTCCTGAAAAGCGCAGCCTCCAAGCTGCTGAAATTCGCCAACCTGATTGACAGTCTGCGCCGGGCCGGCGCCACGCTGGCGCTGCCGGAGTTCTATGACGAGGTGCTCAGCCAGAGCGGGTACGTCCGGGCATTGGAAGAGAAAAACGACATGGAGAGCCGGGGACGCATTGAGAACGTGCAGGAACTGAAGTCCAACATTCTGGGCTTTCTGGAACAGTCCCCGGAGGATGCCACCCTCTCCGGCTTCCTGAATGAAATCGCCCTGTACACCGATCTGGACAGCGTGGAGGCCGGGGACAACTGCGTTACCATGATGACCATCCACTCCGCCAAGGGGCTGGAATTTCCGGTGGTATATGTGGTGGGCATGGAGGAGGGAATCTTCCCCGGCTCCGCCGCCATGTATGACGAAGAGGAACTGGAAGAAGAGCGGCGGCTGTGCTATGTGGCCATGACCCGCGCCCGGGAGAAGTTAGTGATGACCAACGCCCGGCAGCGGATGCTCTACGGCCGCACCAGCAGCAACAAGGCCAGCCGGTTTCTGGAGGAGATCCCGGAGGAGGATCTGCGCTGGGAGAGTAAGCCGGAGCCTCGGTTCGGGGCTTCCCGTGAAGAGGGCTTCGGCGGCAGCCGCTGGGACGACGATTTCGGAGATTCTCCCTTCGGCGGTTCGTCTTACGGCGGCTCCTACGGCGGTTACGGAAGCCGGCGCTCTGCCGGGGAAGGCGCGGGACGGGACGGTTCTGCCTCCTCGGCACGTTCCGGGGGCTATGTCAGCGGCGGCGTCCATACCTACCGGAGCGCCCGGCCTGCCGCCCAGCCCCTCCGCACCGACAGTCGGGGCAGCACCTCTGCCGCGCCGGTGGTGGAACTGCTCCGGCTTGCCCCGGGGGATCAGGTGGAGCACACCGCCTTCGGCAGGGGTACCGTGGTGTCCGTGAAGCCCATGGGCGGCGACGCGCTGGCGGAGGTGAATTTTGCGGACAGCGGTACCAAGCGGCTGATGCTGAAGGCCGCCGGGAAGCACATGAAAAAGCTGTAATGCCTGCGGCGCCCGGAGCTCAGAAACTGCATAAAATAAGGAACAGCCGCAGCGGTGCAGACCGCTGCGGCTGTTCTCAGTATTGTCAATCCGTGGGGTGTCGGTGCCGCCGAAAGCGAACCGCCCGGGGATTGCTCCCCGGGCGGCAGTCATTACATGAAGCGGCAGAGCAGGATGGGCAGGAAGATGGCCGGCACCAGATTCATCACCTTGATTTTGGTGACGTTCAGCATATTCAGCCCCAGTGCGGTAATCAGCAGGGAGCCGACGCAGGTCATCTCCGCAATGACGGCGTCGCTGAGCAGAGGCGCCACCAGCCCCGCTGCCAGAGAAATGGCGCCCTGATAGAGGAAAATCGCCGCGGCGGAAAAGAGAACGCCGATGCCCAGAGAGGAGGCAAACACAATGGAGGAAATGCCGTCCAGCACCGCCTTGGCCTTCAGGGTGTCGTAATTGCCGGTAAGGCCGTTTTCCAGAGAGCCTACAATGGCCATGGCGCCTACGCAGAACAGCAGAGACGCCGTCACAAAGCCGTCCGCTACGCTGGGTGCCCCCTCCTGAGGGTGGAGCAAGCGGGCGGTTTTCGCCTGTACCCAGTCCCCCAGCGCGTGCATCCGGCGATCCAGATCCAGCAGTTCCCCGATGACGGCGCCAAGGGCGGTGGAAATAATGGCAATCAGGGTGTTTTCCCCCTTCAGGCTGCCGCTGATGCCGATGTACAGCACGCAGAGAGCCATGCCCTGCATGATGATGGTCTGGAGCCGCCCCCCGATCCCGTTGGCGGAAACCTCCCCGGCATGGCGGCGGGTCACCGCCCGGATGGCCATTCCCAGCAGGGAGCCTGTCAGCACCGTCAGAGAATTGATAATGGTTCCGGTCAGCATGATTCCTTCCCTCCCTGGGCAATGAGATCCCGGATGACTTTGCTGCCTATCAGCAGCCCGGCGGCGGCGGGAACCCACGGGTTGCTGGCCGGGACACTGCGCCGCCCCGGCGGCGGCGCTTCCAGCTGCACCGTGGGGGCGGGCTTTTCCGGAGAGAAGACCACCGTCTGGCGGAGGATACCCCGGTTCCGCAGTTCCTTCCGCATGACCCGTGCCAGCGGGCAGCCGTAGGTTTCCGAAATGTCCGCCAGCCGCAGCAGGGAAGGATCCAGCTTGTTGCCGGTGCCCAGCGCCATGATGAGGGGAATCCCCAGCCGACGGGCGGTTTCCGCCAGATCCAGCTTGCAGCTGACCAGATCAATGGCGTCTACAATGTAATCGTAATGGCAGCCCTCCGGGAAAAAGAGTTCCCGGGTTTCCGCGCCGTAATGTGCCTGCATAGGGTGCAGCACCGCCGCAGGGTTGATGTCCCCGATGCGCCGGGCCACGGCTTCGGCCTTGGGCTGTCCCACCGTGGAGCCGAGGGCCTCCAGCTGGCGGTTCAGGTTGGAAAGCGCCACCGTGTCGCTGTCTACCAGCGTCAGTTCCCCCACGCCGGAGCGGGCCAGGCACTCCACAACGTAGCTGCCGACCCCTCCCAGCCCGAACACGATGATATGCGCCGCCGCCAGCCGCGCCTGGGCCTCCGCGCCCCAAAGCATTTCGTTGCGTAAAAAGCGTCCGTCCATAAATTGCTCCTGTTCTCGGAAAAGTATCAGGGCCGGCTTTTCAGCCGGCCCCGATGCACATGATTGAAATCTTCCGGAAATCCGGCGGAACCGTGCCGGGATCTCAGCCCACGAACTGCATGCCGAAGTCGTTCCGGGTCACCTCGGCGCTGTCCACCAGACCGTTGATCCACTCCTCCAGTGCCGCGCTGCGCAGGTCGTTGACCACGGCGCTCTTCCACGCAGGCAGGCCGGTACCCACGAAGTACATCACATGGGAGCCGTAGGTGGAGTCCACCACATCCGTGTCCCCGGCCTTCCGGGCGGGATCCAGCGCCCAGTTCTTGAAGGACTCCACAAGGCTGGAATCCACGGAGATATTGCTGATGAGGCCGCCGGTATACTTGCTGGAATCGTCGGAATACTCCTCTGCCAGCTGGATGAAGGAATCCTCGGTTTCATCGCCGGCCTTCCATTTGGCAAGGATTTCTTCCGCTTTGGTGCGGGCGTCGGCCTTCAGCTGCGTCTGCTCTTCCTCGTAGCCCTCCTCATCGGAGGCCTTGGTGCCGTTCTCCGGCATAATCAGGATGTGGCGGACATCCACCGTGTCGGAGGTTTCCTGATAACGCTTATGGAACACAGCCACATAGTAGGTGCTGCCCACTTCCAGCACCTCGGCGTCCCCGTCGGTGCGGCTGTCGTCAAAGATCCAGTTGCCGGTGGCCGTATCGCTGTAGCTGGCATTCTGGGTATCGTAATAGGTGGCCTTTTCATAGCCCTTGGCGGCGTCTTCCAGAGACGTGCCGCTCTCATAGGCACTGAGGATGGCGTCCGCCGTTTCCTTGGCGGCTTCCTTGGCGGCGGCGGTTTCCTCCTCGGTGGCGGCCACGGTGTTGCCCTGAGCGTCCGTGGTGGTTTCGGCGGCGCCGCTGACGGTCACATACTCCCAGGAGACGCGGTCATAGCTTTTGGTATCCGCCTCATAGGCGGCCTGAATCTCCGAATCGGTATAGGTCTGTGCCAGTGCATAGTCGGAGGCATACGCCTGATACTGCAGGGTGTGCAGCAGTTCCCGGCCGTAGAGTTTTTCGGTCATGAGGCTGCCGAAACTCTGGGCAAGGTACTTGGACACCGTGGTGCCGCTGCCGGCAGCCGTATCTTTCAAGCCCTTCATGGATTCCTCGTACTGAGCCTGCACGCCGGCGGAGAACTGGTAGCCCTGTGCCTCGGCCTCCTTCAGTCCCTCCCGAACCATGGTCATCTGCCGGATGGCGTTGTCCATGAAATAGTCATACCAGGAGGAACCTTCCTCCACCCCCAGCATGGAAGCGGCCGTGGCATTGACGGTCTGCTCCTTCAGGGAGGCGCCGGTATTCAGTCCCAGATAGCTGATGAAATAGGAGTTGCTCTGCAGGAAGCTGCGGTACACACTCTGATAATAATAATTCAGTTCGGCGGCGGTGTACTTCTCGCCGTCAACGGTCACCGCCGTGGCATTGCGGGGAATGATGTTGGACTTCCACACCAGACAGACCACAACCACCACCGCAAACAGCACGCCGATGATTCCATAAAGCAGGTTGGTGCGCTTTTCGGCTTTCAGCTGCTCCAGTTCCCGGGCGGTCCGGGGATTGGCAGCGCCGGAGGCGGACTGATCCTGCCGGAACTTTTTTTCTCTTGATGCGCTCATTTGTTGTTCATCCTCTCAAATTCAAGCGTTGGGGCGCGGCGAAATGCCGCGTGATTTCATTGCGTACTGCATTATTATAATGGATTGCACCGCAATATGCAAGTACCAGATTCCGCTGGCCGCCGGCGGTGGTTTTTTCCGCCGCCGGCAGCGTTCCGCACTGTACAGATTCCGAAAAAAATGCTATACTGTCACCATTCTGACGCAGCCGCCGGGTTCCGGCGGGTCTGGCCGGGCGCCATGGGCGCCGCCTGCGGGACAGGCTGTCCCGGCGTCGGAAATCCGAGTTTTCAAGGAGGGATCGGTATGCAGGAACTGCCTGCGCAGGCGGTAAGCTGGCTGGCGGCGCATCCGGCGGCGGTGGAATGGTACACCGCCGTTGTCCGGCTGGTGCTTCCGGTGCTGTCCGCCCTGATTCTGCTCCGCGCCGTCCGCTCCCTGCTGCGGGTGCCCCATACGCCGGAGGTCTGGGGACAGCTGAGCCTGCCCAACGGCAGCGGACTCCCCCTGACCCATTGGGAGAACATCCTCGGCAGGAGCAAATCGGCGGACATTCAGCTGAATTACCCCAGCATTTCCCGGCAGCACGCGGCACTGTGCCGCGGCGAGGACGGCGGGTGGACGCTTTACGACCTGGGGTCGAAGGGCGGCACCGCCGTCAATGGCCGCCCCGTGACGGACAGAGCCTCCGTCAAACTGGGGGACACCATCACCCTGGGCGGGGTGCCGCTGGTGTTCCTGCCCCAGACGGTGGGGGCGCAGGAGGAACTGGAAAAGAAGCGGCAGGCGGAGCGGCCTGCCGCCATGGGGCTTTCCTTTCTGTGGCTGACGGTATTTCAGATTCTCACCGCCCTCCAGCTGACGCTGGCCTCCGGCGGGGAGAACGGCCTGCTGATCCCCGGCTGCTTCCTGATGCTCACGGCGGTGATGTGGCTGTACGCCGCCGCCCTGCGGCTGTGCCGCTGCGTGGGTTTTGAGCTGGAAACCATCGCCTTCTACCTCTCCACTCTCTCCCTTGCGGTGACGGCTTCCAGCGCCCCTGCCAGCCTTCCCAAGCAGCTGCTGGCCGTGGTGCTGGGGGTCTGCCTGTTTCTGACGCTGGGGGTGCTGCTGCGGGATCTGGAACGGGTGAAAAAACTCCGCTGGCTGATGGCCGCCGGCGCCATAGGTCTGCTGGGCATCACGCTGGTGCTGGGGAAGGCAAAATTCGGCGCCACCAACTGGATCACGTTGGGAGGATTGTCCTTCCAGCCCTCGGAAATCGCCAAAATCTGCTATATTTTCGCCGGATCCGCCACTTTGGAGCGGCTGTTCCGCCGCAGGAACCTGACGCTGTTCATCGTGCTCACCGGCGTGTGCATCGGCCTGCTGGGGCTGATGAGCGATTTCGGCACGGCAGCAATCTTCTTCGTCACGTTTCTGGTGATTGCCTACCTCCGCTCCGGGGACGCCGCCACACTGGCGCTGATCTGCGGTGCCGCCGCTTTCGGCGCCGGGATCATCGTGAAATTCAAGCCCTACATCCTCAGCCGTTTCGCGGCGTGGGGGCACGCGTGGGAAGCCGCCTCCGGCGCCGGCTATCAGCAGACCCGCACCATGTCGGCGGCGGCCTCCGGCGGCCTGCTGGGCATGGGGGCCGGAAACGGCTGGCTGGAACGGATCCCCGCCGGGGATACGGATCTGGTGTTCGGTATGCTGTGTGAGGAATGGGGGCTGGTGATCGCCCTGCTGGCGGCGGCGTGCATCCTGACGCTGGCGTGGTTCGCCGTCCGGGCGTCCCGGGCGGGGCGCTCCGCCTTCTATACCATTGCCGCCTGTGCCGCCGGCTCCCTGCTGGTGTTCCAGACCTGTCTGAACGTCTTCGGCTCCGTGGACATCCTGCCCCTTACCGGCGTGACCTTCCCCTTTGTGTCCAACGGCGGCTCCGCCATGCTCTCCTCCTGGGGGCTTTTGGCCTTTCTCAAGGCCATGGACACCCGGGAGGACGCCAGCTTTGCCATCGACCGCAGGCCGGCGCGGAAGCTGAAGGAGGAAACCGCCCGGCAGACGGCGGCGGCAGATCCCTTTGAAAAGGAGGAAGATCATGCGGAAAATTGAAAAGCGGACGGTGATCTGTCTGGCACTGGCCATCCTTCTGGCGGCGGGGCTGCTGGTGTTTCTGATCAAATATGCCGCAGACGGCGGAAAATGGGCTTCCTCCGCCTTTAACCGCCATCTCTATGACAACAACGGCATCCTGATTTCCGGCACGGTGCTGGATCGGGACGGGGACGTGCTGTCCTCCGTGGAGGACGGCCGCCGCACCTATTACGACGGGGCGGAAGTCCGGAAGGCCACCCTCCATGCGGTGGGGGATCTCTACGGGAAAATCGGCACCGGCGTGCTCAACGCCTTTGCGGACAGGCTCACCGGCTGGAACCTCATCAACGGCGCCTTCGGCGGGTCAAAGGGCAATGAGCTGTACCTGACCCTTGACGCCCGGTACAACTACGAAGCCTACCAGGCACTGAACGGCCACGCCGGGACGGTGGCGGTGTACAACTACAAAACCGGGGAAATCCTGTGCATGGTTTCCGCACCCAGCTACGATCCCCTGAATGTCCCGGCGGATCTGGAGGAGAATGACCGCTATGAGGGAACCTACCTGAACCGCTTCCTGTCGGCGACCTTTGTACCGGGGTCGGTGTTCAAGACCGTGACCCTGACGGCGGCGCTGGAAACCCTGCCGGAGGCGGAAAGCCGGACATGGAACTGCACCGGCAGCGTGGAAATCGGCGGGGAAACCGTTACCTGCTCCGGCATCCACGGGGAGCAGACCCTGAAGGAGGCCTTTGCCAACTCCTGCAACGCGGCCTTTGCCCAGATTGCGGCGGAGTTGGGGGCAGACACCCTGAAAAAGTACACGGAAAAGGCGGGACTGACCGACGCTTACTCCGTGGACGGCCTGCCCACCGCCAAAGGCTCCTTTGACTGGGAGGGCATCACGGAAGGCCAGCTGGGCTGGGCCGGCGTGGGGCAGTACCACGATGCGGTAAACCCCTGCGCCCTGATGCTGTGGATGGGCGCCATTGCGGGGGGCGGCAGGGCGGCGCAGCCGTACCTTATTGAGAAAACCGTCTCGTCTCTGGGCATCCCTTCCCTGCCCCATATCACCCGGCACACCGGGAAGCTGATTGACGGAAAAACGGCGGAAACCGTGGCGGAATACATGGCCAACAACGTGACCCAGACTTACGGCACCGACCGCTTTCCCAATATGCAGCTGTGCGCCAAGTCCGGCACCGCCGAGGTGGGGCAGGGGCAGACGCCCCACGCCTGGTTTGCAGGCTTCCTGCAGAACGAGGATGCCCCGCTGGCCTTTGTGGTGCTGGTGGAAAACGGCGGCGGCGGCAGCGCCGTGGCGGGAACCGTGGCCGGGAAGGTGCTGGACGTCATTGTCAACGGGTACGATTAGAACGGATACGAATAGAGAAAGAAGGGAACAATCATGAAGAAAGACCTCTGGCTGAAGCCGGGCAGACAGATCAACGGCGGCGCCGTTCTGGGAGGCATCGGATTCCTGCTTTATATCGGGTGCTCTGCGCTGGCGTGGGACGGGCTGGCTCTGATGATCGCCATCGGGTTCGGGCTGGAATCCCTGTATGTATTCCTCTCCACTCTGGAGTGGCGGGAACGGGACAGGGACGCCGTCAGCTACAGCATCATGTGGGGAACACTGGCACTGACGCTGCTGATGCTTGTCCCTGCGGTGATGACCGTGAAGCTGGCGCTGGGATTGTAAGCGGCAGGGCGAAAAAGTTTTTCGCCCCGCGACACCGCCGGAAGGCCGGAGAACATTCCGGTTTTCCGGCGGCGTTGTATTTTTCCGAACCGGAGGGCGGAAAAATTTTTGATTCCTCCCTATTGACAAATACCCCATGGGGGTATAAAATGCAGACGAAATGGAAGAAGCGTCCCCGGAGGCGCCCCTTACCCATGCAAAGGAGGAATCCCCATGCGGGAAGAAGTCTACGACATTTCCGGAATGCACTGCGCGGCGTGCAGCGCATCCGTTGAAAAAGTGACCCGGAAGCTGCCGGGCGTGGAGCGCAGCGACGTGAATCTGGTGGCGGAGCGGATGACCATCGTCTATGACGAGCAGCAGGTGACGCCGGCGCAGATTATCGCCAGGGTGGAAAAGGCGGGCTTCGGCGCAAAACTCCATCAGGAGCAGCCGGAATCCGCTCCGGCACAGGATGTCCCGGACGCGGAGGAGCAGGAGCTGCGGCGGAAAAAGCGGGAACTGATGGTTTCCGCCGTGTTCTCGGCACTGCTGCTGTATGTGTCCATGGGGCAGATGCTGCCCTTCGGGCTGCCCAGCCTGCCCCTGCCGGACCTGTTTTCCATGCACACCCACCCCATGAACTTTGCGGTGCTGCAGCTGCTGCTGGCCATCCCGGTGCTGTACTGCGGCAGAAATTTCTTCATCAACGGCTTCGGTGCCCTGCTTCACGGCAATCCCAATATGGACTCGCTGGTGGCCATCGGCTCCGCCTGTTCCTTTATCTACAGCGTGGTGATGACCTTCCTCATCACCGACGACGTCCACGGCCACGTCCACAACCTCTACTATGAGTCCGCCGCCGTGGTGCTGACGCTGGTGTCTCTGGGGAAGTTCATGGAGAGCCGGAACATGAAAAAAACCAAAAGCGCCATCACCGCCCTGATGCGGCTGGCGCCGGACACCGCCCTGCTGGCGGACAGCGGCCGGGAGGTGCCCACCGCCTCCGTAAAGGCCGGGGACGTGCTGCTGGTGAAGCCCGGCGCCCGGATTCCGCTGGACGGCGTGGTGACAAAAGGCGAAAGCAGCGTCAATGAGGCCATGCTCACCGGTGAGAGCCTGCCGGTGGAAAAGGCGGAGGGCAGTGAGGTTATCGGCGGCAGCATCAACGAAAACGGCGTGCTGTATGTGAAGGTCACCCGGACAGGTGCCGACACCACCCTGTCCCGGATCATCCGCTTTGTGGAGGATGCCCAGGGAAAAAAAGCCCCCATCTCCCGGACGGCAGACAAGGTGGCCGGCATCTTTGTCCCCACGGTCATCGGCCTTGCCCTGCTGGCGGCGGTGGTCTGGGCCATTGCCGGAAAGGATTTCTCCTTCGTCCTGCGGGTGTTCACCTCCGTGCTGGTGATTGCCTGCCCCTGCGCACTGGGGCTGGCCACCCCCACCGCCATCATGGTGGGCACAGGACTGGGGGCGCGGCACGGCATCCTCATCCGCTCCGGGGAAATTCTGGAGGTGACCCACTCCGTGGATACCGTGGTGCTGGACAAAACCGGCACCGTGACCAGGGGAGAGCCTGCCGTTACGGAAATCTGCCCCATAGGCGGCACGGAGGACGGCCTGCTGACCATTGCGGCGGCGGTGGAGTCCGTGTCCCAGCACCCGCTGGCCTCCGCCATTGTCAAGGCGGCGCAGGCACGGGGGCTGGATATTTCCGGAAAACCGGATACCTTTGAAAACCTCTCCGGCCGGGGAATCCGGGGCACGCGGAGCGGCGTGACGGTGCTGGCGGGGAACCGCCGGCTTATGGAGGAAAGCGGCGTGGACATCTCCGCCCTCACCGCAAAGGCGGACGCGCTGGCGGCACAGGGGGAAACCCCCATGTTCTTCGCCGCCGGGGGCAAGGCGCTGGGGCTGATTTCCGTGGCCGACCCGGTAAAGGAAACCAGCGCCGCCGCCATCGAGGCTCTCCACCGGCAGGGCATCCGGGTGGTGATGCTCACCGGCGACAGCAAAGCCGCCGCGGAGCATATCGGTGCCGTGGTGGGCGTGGACGAGGTGATTTCCGAGGTGCTGCCGGAGGAAAAGGCCCTCCACGTCCAGAAGCTGGAAGAGGAAGGCCGCAAGGTGATGATGGTGGGAGACGGCATCAACGATGCCCCGGCACTCACCGCCGCCACCGTAGGCTGCGCCATCGGTAGCGGCAGCGACATTGCCATCGAGTCGGCGGATATTGTGCTGATGCGCTCCGATTTGGAGGATGTGCCCCGGGCGCTGCGGCTGTCGGCTCTGACATTGCGGGACATCAAACAGAACCTGTTCTGGGCCTTCTGCTACAACACCGTGGGCATCCCCATTGCCGCCGGTCTGCTGTACGCCTTCGGCGGGCCGCTGCTGAGCCCCATGTTCGCCGGGGCGGCCATGTCCCTGAGTTCCGTGTGCGTGGTGGGCAACGCCCTGCGGCTGGGCACCGTAAAGCTGTAAAAGGAGGAAGCCATGGCAGAGGAAAAAAAGAATTGCTGCTCCGGGAAACGGAAAGTCCGGGAGCGGACGGAGGAAGAGGCACTTTTACAGCGGCTCAGCCGCATTGAGGGGCAGGTGCGGGGCGTCCGGGGCATGGTGGAGAACTCCGCCTACTGCACGGACATCCTGACCCAGGTGTCCGCCATCCAGTCGGCGCTGAACGCCTTCAACCGGGAACTGCTGGCCCGGCACATCCGCACCTGCGTGGTGACGGATATTGAAAAGGGCGACCTGACGGTGGTGGACGACCTGGTGTCCACCATCCAGAAGCTGATGAAATAGGAAAACCGCCGTGGGCAGACAGAGGCGGAACGCCTGCCGCCCACCGGCAGATTTTAAGGAGGAATCTCACTATGAAAACCATCAAAGTACCCGACATGATGTGCGAAAACTGCGTCAAGCGCATCACCAACGCCCTCACCGCCGCCGAGCTGAAGTTTCAGGTGGATCTGGCGGAGAAAAAGGTTACCATCGACGGCTGCGAAAACTGCGTGAAAACCGCCGTCAGCGAGTTGGAGGATCTGGGCTTCACCCCGGAGGTTCAGGGCTGAGGCCGGACAGAGAGAACTCTGCGCAAAGAGAAGTCCCGGCGTCCTTTCGGACGCCGGGACTCGAGGCTGTCGATAAAGTGGTGGGTTTTCCGCAACGGTAAGGAAGGGTGTGCGCGGGAAACCCAAGAGGGGTGTCCTGCGCCATTCAAATCTACAGTTTTCAGAACTTTTGTAAAGTTCTGAAAACTGGCTCAGCGGGGCGAAAAGACTTTTTCGACACGCTGAAGTCCCGGCGTCCTTTCGGACGCCGGGACTCTTTTTCCGTAAAAATGCCGTCCATGCCGGGGCAGACAGACCGTCAGCGGGGGAAAGGCTTCCTGCCCTTATCCCCGGAAGGTGTTGACCGCCCAGACCCCGGCGTCACCAAAGCCGCCGCTGGGGTCTTCCGGTTCCTCCGGCTCCGCAGGGAGAGAGGGATCCGGCTCCGGAGGCGTATCCCCGCCCGGCTCCTCTGTGGGAGGACTGTAGTTGGGGTCGTTGGGATCCAGCGGGTCACTGCCGGGGTTGTCCGGATCCTCCGGTACCATGCCGGCGTGCACCGGGCAGCCAATCACTTCCGGATAGGTTTCACTGCCGTCGGCCGCAGGCGTCGGCTCCAGACCGATGGCCCGCTTCATCTCCGTGAGATGGAACATACTGTCAGGATTCTTGGCGCCGTCGGTGGTAATGGAGGCGTAGCGGGTGCCGTCTGTCCGGAAGTATTCCGCCCGCTCAAAGTCCAGCACACCCACCTGCTTCACATGGTCGGAGGGGCAGCTGTCGGTGGCCAGACACTTGCCCTCGGTGCAGTAGTCCACGAAAACGTGCTTGTCACAGTTTTCCGTGGGAGCGGTGCCTGCCGCCACCGTGACGGTAACGGCCCGGCTGCCCCGGATATCGGACAGGCAGGCATCCGTGCAGCGTTTGCCGCTGTCGGCGCAGACCGTCACCTTCTCCAGTCCGCTGGAGGGGGTGGGAAAACTCTTGTTTTCCAGATTCTCGTGGATTTTCTGCATGATGGGCTTCCACATGGTGATGGCCGGGTTGCCGGAGGCGGAAATCTTCTCGTTGGTGGAGGGATAGCCCGTCCACACCGCGGCGCAGTAGTAGGGGGTGTAGCCTACGAAATAGCGGACGCGGCTGTCGTTGGTGGTGCCGGTCTTGCCGGCGATGGTCATGCCGCTGAATCGGGCGGCAGTGCCGGTGCTGCCGGCGCCGCCGTTGACCACGCTGGTGAGCATCTGGTTCATGAAGTAGGCGGTGGTTTCCTTCATGGCCGCGTGGGTTTCCCCTTCGTTTTTCAGAACCACTTCCCCCTTGCTGTCCCGTACCTCGGTGTACATCTTGGGGGAATTGTAAACGCCGCTGTTGGCAAAGGCGGAGAAAGCCGCCGCCATCTCCACGGTGCTCAGGCCGTAGGTCAGGCCGCCCATGCCCAGGGGGGCAACGCCTATATCCTCCGGCACCAGACTCAGCCCCAGCTTTTCCGTAGCGTAGGCGTAGGATTCCGCCACCCCCAGCGCCTCCAGCGTCTGGACTGCGATGGTGTTGATGGAACGCCGGACGCCCTCGCCAATCAGGGTCCAGCCGGTGTATGTGTTGGGAGAGTTCTTAGGCCAGGGAGTGTCATTCAGCAGCTGCACGGGGTAGTTGTCAAAGGTGGTGGCAGGGGTGACGGCGCCGGCATCCAGCGCGGCGGAGTACACCGTCAGGGGCTTGATGGAGGAGCCTACCTGATGCTTCTGCACCGCGTAGTTGTCCACCAGATTCTGGGTTTTCGGCCCCACGGCCCCCACCATGGCCACGATGTTTCCGGTGTAGGGATCCATGATGGTGATGCCGGACTGCAGCTGCTTGCCCTTGGCGGAGTGGATGTTCAGGTTGTCCGTGTTCTCATAGACGCTCTCGGCAATCTCCTGAATTTCCAGATCCATAGTGCAGTAGATCTGATAGCCGCTGTTGTTGATGAGCCGCTGGGCGGCCTCGTAGGAAACGCCTTTGGCCTCCGCCAGATCGGCGGTGACGTCCTTGATCAGCTGCTCCACAAACCAGTTGTTGATTTCGATGCCGTCGGTCTGCACCACATTGGAGACGTCGCCGGAGGTGTCTGTGAAGTTCAGAGGCTCCGCCTTGGCGGCCTCGCATTCCTCTTTGGTAAGGTATGGCATCCCGGTATCGGGATTGACCACCTCCGCCATCTTGTCCAGAATCAGCTCCTGCCGCCGCTTATTCAGTTCCCGGGGGGTGATTTTGGTGCCGTCCTTCCGGGTGTAGGTGCGGTCGTACTTGGGATTATAGAGGGAGGGGTTGTTGGTAATGGCGATGATGCAGGCGCTCTCCGCCGCCGTGAGATCCTTGGCGGACTTGCCGAAGTAGTACTCCGCCGCCGTCTCCACGCCGGAGCAGCCGCTGCCCAGATAGATCATGTTCAGGTACAGTTCCAGAATCTGGCTTTTCGTGTTGTCCTTTTCAAATTCCAGCGCCCGGAAAATCTCCTTCACCTTGCGGTTGATGGTGTTCTGGTTTTCGCCGGTCATGTTCTTCAGCATCTGCTGGGTGATGGTGGAGCCACCGTAGCTGTCGTTGCTGCCGGTGAGGGTCAGCACCGTGGCGCCCAGCGTCCGCTTCCAGTCCACGCCGTGGTGGCTGAAAAAGCGCTCGTCCTCAATGGACACCGCCGCCTGCCACAGATAGGGGGACATCTCGTCAATGTCCACCAGAATCCGGTTTTCCTGACCGTGTACCTTCTGGTATTCCACCCACTGGCCGCTGTCCTTGTCCTGATAGTACACCACGGAACTTTGGGCCATGGTGTAATCCTCGGCGTTGACCTCCAGCGTGGGCAGCAGCGAGGTGTTCACATATTTCATGAAGATGCCGAAGAGCATCAGCGCGGTGCAGCATCCCACAAGAATCAGCGTCAGCAGCGTCATGAAAACGCCCTTGACTACGCTGCCGGCGCGGCTGCGCCGCCTGCGGGGACGTGCGCCCGTTTCATGAGACGGGGCTGTTCTTCTTTCTTCCAATTCGGAACCTCCTTCTGCGCGGCTTCTCAAAGACAGGTGCCTCTCGTCTGAAGAAAGGCACACTACCCATATCATAGCATTATGGTAGTATTATGGTAGTATTATAGCATCGTCTGTCAACCTCGAAAATGTCATATTTTGCCGGGAAAAAGTTTTGCTTCAGGTGATTTCCTATGAAAACCGCCTGCTTTCCGGAAGCAAAACTGTCGTTCTCCGCCCCTTTTCCACGAGTTTTGCTCTTGCAAAACGCCGCCGGTTCCGCTACAATAAAGCCAGCGCAGGGGCGAAGCGCCTGCTGGCAATACAGGAAAGGGTATGACTGAAGATGAGTGAAGAATTCGGCCCCACCTTTGTCACCGTCACGGATGAGGACGGAAAAGAACTGGTTCTGGAATTTGTGGATGCGCTGGAATACAACGGCCAGATGTATCAGGCCTTTTTCCCCGCCGAAACGGAGGGCGAAAACGAGGACGATCCCGATAACGGTCTGGTGATTCTGAAGGTGATCCATGAGGGCGGGGAGGATCTGCTGTCCACCTTGGATTCCGACGAGGAACTGGAGGCTGTGTACGAGCAGTTCATGGAACTGCTGTTTGACGAAGAGGAGGAATAATCCCTCCCGTTCCGCACAGACTGATAGAAAATTCAGATACGGTATTCCGCGTGTCCTGCGGGGTGCGTGATAGACCTTTTTTTAACCCACATTTCGTTATACGGGATGCCCATCTCGGGGCGTGGCTCGCAGGCCTCCCGGCTGCCGTCCGCGGCTGGAAGTTGGAAGCGGTAAAGCGTTTCGGAAGCAACCCACCTGTGCTGGAAGGTGCAGGTTATAACGAGGTCTACACGGCCGCTGCGGGACAGCGGATTGATTACGGGCTGCCTTTCCGGCAGTCCGTTTTCGTTTTTGGCAAATTTCCCGCTTTTCCTCTTTTTCCACTTGACCTTGGGGCGAAAATCCACTAAAATGTATATTTGCTTATGTATGTAAAGATTAAGGGCGGCTGCCCTTCATTTATTTGGAAAGGCCGATCAGAAACATGAACCATCCGTACAAGACAAGAGAAGGCGGCGCCACCGTCACCGTCTTTGTTCCCTACGACTGCAAAAACCACTGTCCTTTCTGCATCAACAAAGGTGAGTATGCGGACATGACAGGCTTCTCTCTGGAGAAGATCATTGAGAGCATCCGCCGGATGGATGCCATCACCCCCCGGTGCGACTTTGTATTTACCGGCGGAGAGCCTTTTGCCGACATTGGAAAGCTCCAGCTTATGCTGGATGAAATCCCCACCACCCACCGGGTGTTCATCAACACCACGCTGCCGGTGTCCCAGGATCAGACGGAAGACGACATCCTTGCCTTCGCGGAGCGGAATCAGCACAAGATCACCTGCATCAACGTCTCCCGCCATATGCAGCACTATGTGGTGGAGTCCAATGATTCCCTGCTGGCCCGGCTGCCGGTGCCCTTCCGCATCAACTGCGTACTCTACAAGGACTATCCCAAGGAGAATCTGATTCCCTTTATTGAGCGCTTCCGCAAAATTCCCGGCGCCAGCATCCAGTTCCGCTTTGACTACACCGCCACCACGCCGGAAAACCTCTACGAGCCGGACAAAATTCTCCATGACCTGAAGGAAGTGGCGGAGTACACCGGTCTGGACGGCTGCCGGATGCGCTGCGGCTTCCACTTTGACTA
>CAKUBJ010000035.1 GCA_934636905.1 uncultured Dysosmobacter sp.
TTCGCACCAATCTGGTGCGCTTGGCATTTCAAAAAAATGTGGGGGCATTCCAACAGGCAAAACCTGTATCCCCTGCAGCGGTCCGCCGCATCCCGGCAGGAACTGTTCCCTTGCCGGGCGCAATGAGCTTCGTAAGAATACCACTTCACTGTGGATGAAATAAGGAATTTATACTATGCCGAAAAAGAAACAGCCGGAGGAATCCCGGCACCCGGTCAATAACCCCAACGTCATGGGGCTTCATGCGGCGGTGGTGGAACAGCCCATCACTGACACGCTGGAAACCAACTATATGCCCTACGCCATGAGCGTCATCGTCTCCCGGGCCATCCCGGAGATTGACGGCTTCAAGCCCTCCCACCGCAAACTCCTCTACACCATGTACAAAATGGGGCTGCTGACGGGAGCACGGACGAAGTCCGCCAACATCGTGGGGCAGACCATGCGGCTGAACCCCCACGGCGACGCCGCCATCTACGACACCATGGTGCGGCTTTCCAAAGGCTACGGCGCCCTGCTGACCCCCTTTGTGGACTCCAAGGGCAACTTCGGCAAGGCCTATTCCCGGGATATGTCCTGCGCCGCTCCCCGGTATACGGAGGCGAAGCTGGCGCCCATCTGCGGCGAGATTTTCCGGGACATCGACAGCGACACCGTGGACTTCGTGGATAACTACGACAACACCATGAAGGAGCCGGCACTGCTGCCCACCACCTTCCCCAACATCCTTGTCAGCGCCAACAGCGGCATTGCCGTGGGCATGGCCTCCCAGTTCTGCGGCTTCAACCTGAAGGAGGTCTGCGACACCACCATTGCCTACCTGAAGAACCCGGACTGCGATCTGACGGAGATGATGCCGGCGCCGGATTTCCCCACCGGCGGCGAACTGATTTATGACGCAAACGCCATCCGGGATATTTACAATACCGGCCGGGGCAGTGTCCGGGTGCGGGCGAAATACCGCTATGTGAAGGAACAGAACCTGCTGGAAATCTACGAGATTCCCTATTCCACCACGGTGGAGGCCATTCTGGACAAGGTGGCGGAACTGATTAAGACAGGCAAGGCCAAAGAAGTGGCCGATATGCGGGACGAAACCGACCTTTCCGGCCTGAAGCTGGCCATTGACCTGAAGCGGGGCACGGATCCCGACAAGCTGATGGCCAAGCTCTACCGGCTGACGCCGCTGGAGGATGCCTTTGCCTGCAACTTCAACGTACTGATTGCCGGCAGTCCCAGGGTGCTGGGGGTGCGGCAGATTCTGGAGGAGTGGACGGCGTGGCGCACCGACAGTGTGAAGCGGCGGATCTACTTCGTGCTGGGGAAAAAGAAGGACAAGCTGCACCTGCTGAAGGGCCTCAAGCGCATCCTGCTGGACATTGACAAGGCCATCCGCATCATCCGGGAGACGGAGGAGGAGGCCGAAGTCATTCCCAACCTGATGATCGGCTTCGGCATCGACCAGATTCAGGCGGAGTATGTGGCGGAGATCAAGCTGCGGAATATCAACAAGGAGTACATCCTCAAGCGCACCCGGGAAACCGACGCCCTGCGGGATGAGATTGACGATCTGGAAGACCTTCTGAACAGCCCCAACCGGATCCGGAAGGTCATCACCGAGGAATTGCAGGCCGCTGCGGAGAAGTACGGGGAGCCTCGCCGCACCACCATTGTCTATCCCCATGAAATTACCAGCTACACGCCGGAGGAGGAACAGAAGGAGGAGTATCCCGTTTCCGTGTTCCTGTCCCGGGAGGGTTACTTCAAGAAGATTACCCCCGCCTCCCTGCGGATGAACAGCGAGCAGAAGTTCAAGGAGGGGGACGCTCTCCGCCAGAGCTTTGAAACCACCTCCAATGCCGAGGTGATGTTCTTCACCGACCGGTGTCAGGTCTACAAGACCCGGCTGGGAGAGTTTGACGACGCCAAGGCCAGCGTGCTGGGCGAGTACCTGCCTGCCAAGCTGAAAATGGACGCCGGCGAGAACGTGATTTTCATGGTGCTGCCGGGGGCGGATTACGCCGGAAGCCTGCTGTTCTTCTTTGAAAACGGCAAGGCCGCCCGGGTGGAACTGAAGTCCTATCAGACTGCCTCCAACCGCCGGAAGCTCACCGGGGCGTACTCTGACAAGTCGCCGCTGGCCTGCATCCGCCGTCTGGACGAGGACTGCGAACTGGCCGTTTACTCCAATGAGCCAAGGTGCCTGATTTTCCACACGGCGCTGCTGGCACCCAAAACCACCCGTTCCACCCAGGGGGTGGCGGTGATGACCCTGAAGCCCAAATACCATCTGGAGTCAGTGCACCTCTCCGGAGAAACCGCCATCACCAACCGGACACGCTACCGGGTGCGGGCCATTCCCGCCGCCGGAGCGCTGGTGAAGGAAGAGGACTCCGAGGATCAGCAGATCAGCCTGCTGTAAGGAACGGAAAAGAAAACACCGCCGCAGGAGTTCCGCTGCGGTGAGAAAGCAGACACGCGCGTGAAAAGAAAAGGCAGGTGCACTTGAAAAAGCAACTGAAAAGCTATGGAATCATGACCGTCGGCTCCGTGATATTCGCGCTGTCCTTTGACTGGTTTTTTGCCGTCAACGCCGTGGGCATGGGCGGAATCACGGGTCTGGCGCAGGTGCTGAACGTACTGTTCCCCGCCCTGCCGGTAGGCGTGGCTGCCATCCTTCTGAATATTCCGCTGTTTCTGGCGGGATGGAAATTCATCGGGTTCCATCTGCTGGTTTCCTCCCTGTTTTCCATGGCGGTAAGTTCCGCAGCCGTGGACATCATTGCCGCGGTGCACACCTTCCAGCCCATGGATCCCATGCTGGCCGCCATCTGCGGCGGCGCCATGATGGGGGCGGGGCTGGGCATGGTGTTCTCACAGGGCGCCACCACCGGCGGCACGGACATCGTGGCGCAGCTGATGAAGCTGAAATTCCCATGGCTGCCCATGGGCAGTCTGGTGGTGGTGCCGGACGGAATCGTGCTGGCGCTGACGGCCATGGCCTTCAGACGGGTGGAAACGGCACTGTACGGCGCTGTGGCGCTGTACGTTGCCGCCAAGGTGATGGACGCGGTGCTGTACGGCCTGAACGCCGCCAAGGTGGCGTATATCATTTCGGAGAACTGGCAGACCATCACCGACGCCATTCTGGCGCTGGATCGGGGGGCAACCCTTTTCGATGCCCACGGTGCCTACAGCGGCAGGGAGAAGCACGTTCTGATGGTGGCCTTCCCCCAGAAGGAGATTGTGGAAATCAAGCGGGTGGTTCATGAGGCGGATCCCGCGGCCTTTCTCATTGTCTGTGACGCCCACGACGTATTGGGCGAGGGTTTCGGCGAATACCGGAAGGAAGAACTGTAGGAGGAGTGCAATATGACTGATTTTTCCGCGGTGAAGAAGAATCTGGAAGCGAGGGGATTCCACGTCAGTGTGTTTGATACGGCTCTGGCGGCGGCAGACTATCTTGATGCGGCTATTGACGGCGCCTCCGTGGGCTTCGGCGGCTCCGTGACGCTGGATCAGATGGGGCTTTATGACCGGCTGCGTGCCCACAATGACGTGTTCTGGCACTGGAAGGCGGCGGATAAGGCAGAGGCGCAGCGCCATTCCATGACGGCGGATCACTATATTGCCTCCGTCAACGGTCTGGCGGAAACCGGGGAACTGCTGAACATCGACGGTGTCGGCAACCGGGTATCCGCCACGCTGTTCGGCCATAAAAAGGTGTGGTTCGTGGTGGGACGCAACAAGCTGGCGCCCACTTACGAGGAAGCCCTCTGGCGTGCCCGGAACATTGCCGCCCCCCAAAATGCCCGGCGGCTGGGAAGACGGACCCCCTGCGCCATCAAAGGCGATCACTGCTACGACTGCAAAAGCCCGGAACGCATCTGCGGTGCCCTGACGGTGCTGTGGCAGAAAATGAGCGGCATGGAGATGGAGGTTGTCCTGGTAGATCAGGAACTGGGCTGCTGAAGCCCGTGGAAGGAGGCGCAGGGATGAAACGGGGAATGGCGGCGCTGCTGATGCTGTGCCTGCTGACAGGCTGCGGATCTCTTCTGGAGCGCTCCTACAGCACATCGGAGCCTCACAGCAGCAAATACTGGGAAAGCGGCGCCGCAGGAACGCTGCGGGCGGAAAACGATCAGGACATCGTCAATGATCTCCTGATTCTCATCGGCCAGCACACGGAGAGCGCCGCTCTGCGGCTTTACAACTTCCCGGACGATCAGGCGGCGGCAGAGGCCATGGAAAGCGCTGCACTGGAGGTGCAGCAGGAAACGCCGCTGGGTGCCTACGCAGTGGACTATATCACCTATGTCAGCCAGCCCCAGCGGGGCTTCTTTGAGGCGGACGTGCAGATTGGCTACCGCCGGAGCGCGGAGCAGATCCAGACCATTGTAAACGCCACCAGCCCCACGGCGCTGAACGACCTGCTGGAAGCGGCGCTGGACGGCGGCCGGGAGGAACTGGCGGTGCGGATCGCCTACTGGCAGGCGGACGGCCGGGAAAAGGTGCAGCAGGCCGTGGAGGAACTGCGCAGCAGCCGGGGAATCCCGGCGGAAACGGTGTGGATTGTCCGGTATTATCCGGCGTCGGATCCCGTGGGGCTGATTGAATTTCTGCTGAAGCCCACGGAGGAGGAAATCGAGGCTTACCGGGCAGAGGAGGCCGCCGCAGAGCCGGCGGAGGAGCCAGACGCCTCCCGGACAGAGGGCGGGGGAGCGGAACCGGCGGTCTTTACCGGGGATGGGGATCCGCTTTCCCCGGAAGCATAGCGCAGAAGTTCCGGCAGCCCGCCCGGCTGGGTGCTGCCTTTTGAACAGAGTGCCCGTGTACCCCGGGGGATTTCAATCCCCCGGGGTTGCTTTTTTCGATGGGTTGTGATATGCTATTTGAAAATCATTCTCAAATTGCAAGGAGTATCCCGTGAAAAAATTATTCATCCCCATGCTGATATTGATACTGCTGGCTGGCTGCGCCTCCTCAAGCCCGCCGGAGCCGGCAGACGGAAAGCCGCACATTGTGGCCTCCGTGTTCCCAGCCTATGATTTTGCCCGTGCCGCCGCCGGAGATCTGGCGGATGTGGAACTGCTGCTGCCGCCGGGCACGGAGAGCCACTCCTATGAGCCGACGCCGGCGGACATTCTGAAGGTGCAGAACTGCGACCTGTTTTTGTATCTGGGGGGCGAGTCCGACAGCTGGGTGGAAACCATCCTTGAGGCGGCGGAGCCCCAGGGGCAGACGCTGGCCATGATGGACTGCGTGGAAACCCTGGAGGAGGAGCACCGGGAGGGAATGCAGGAGGAGGCCGGCCACCACCATGAGGAGCATGAAGACCACGATGACCACACGGAACATGGCGGCGACCACGATGCCCACGAAGACCACGATGCCCACGACCATCTGGGCGGGGTAACGGAGATTGACGAGCACGTCTGGACGTCTCCGGCCAACGCCGCCGCCCTGACCCGGCGCTTCGGGGAGGAACTGGCGGCACTGGATGCAACTCACGGAACGGAATACCGGGAAAATGCGGAGGCTTACGCGGCGGAGATTGACCGTCTGGACGCGGAGTTTCACGATTTTTTTGACGGCCTGACAGACCGAACCATCGTGTTCGGCGACCGCTTTCCCCTGCGGTACTTTGCCGAGGAGTTCCGGCTGGATTACTACGCGGCCTTTCCCGGCTGCTCCACCCAGACGGAGCCGTCGGCTGCCACGGTGGCCTTCCTGACGGACAAGGTGCGGGAGGAAAACATCTCCACCGTCTGGTATATTGAGTTTTCCAACCATCTGGTGGCAGACGCCATTGCCGAGGCGGCCGGCGCCGGGACGGCCATGTTCCACACCTGCCACAATGTTTCCCCGCAGGAACTGGAGCGTGGGGAAACCTATGTGACGCTGATGCGGGGGAATCTGGAGCGCCTGCGGCAGCATATGGCGTAGCGCGGCGATGGATCTGACTGCCATAAAAAGCGCATCACAGGCCGCCGACGGCGCCATCAGCCTGTGACGCGGGAAGCGGGAAATAGAAAATCGTGGACTTTTTCAAAAAAAGTCCACGATTTTTTTATCTCTTGAAAGCGCCGGGGCGCCCTATGACTGTTTCTCCCTGCGGACATAGTCCACAAAACGGTAGGCCAGCCCGTTTTCCTCCATGGGTTCCCCAATACGCTCCGCCGTCCATTCCGGCAGGGCGTCCAGATTCGGGAAAAACGTGTCGGCGCCCGCAGCGGCGGCGTCCACCCGGGTGACATACACCCAGCGGCACCGGCTCAGCAGGGCGGCATAGACGCTGCCGCCGCCGATGAGCCATACATCATCCCCGTCTCCGGCCAGCGCTGCCGCTTCCTCCGGACTGCGGACGATTTCACAGCCCTCCCGCCGGAGGGCGGGATCCCGGGTGATGACAATGTTCCGCCGCCGGGGCAGAGGGCGTCCCCCGGGGAAGGAATCCAGCGTTTTCCGCCCCATAATGACGGTGCCGCCGGTGGTCAGCGCCCGGAAACGCTTCATGTCCCCCGGCAGGGAGAACAGCAGACCGTTGCTCCGGCCAATGGCCCAGTTCCGATCCACGACAACAATGGCGTTCATGGCTCCTCCTCAGATGGCGATGGGAATTTTATCCTCAAAGGGGGCGGGGGTGTAGCCCTCCATGGTGAAGCTGTTCCGGGTGAAGGCGTAGAAATCCGTGACGGAGGGATCCGTGGTGAACTTCGGCGCCGGGGCAGGGGTCTGGGTCAGCATTTTCTCCACAATGGGGATGTGTCGATCGTAGATGTGGGCGTCGGCAATGACGTGAACCAGCTCCCCGGGAATCAGGCCGCTGACCTGGGCAAACATATGCACCAGCACGGCGTACTGCACCACATTCCAGTTGTTGGCGGCCAGCATATCCTGACTCCGCTGGTTCAGAATGGCGTTGAGCACGTTGCCGGAGACATTGAAGGTCATGGAATAGGCACAGGGATAGAGATGCATTTCGGAGAGGTCGGCAAAATTATAGAGATTGGTCATGATCCGGCGGCTGGCGGGGTTGTGCTTCAGGTCGTAGAGCACCCGATCCACCTGATCCATGTCCCCCTCGGGATAGTGGTGCTTGATGGAAAGCTGATAGCCGTAAGCCTTGCCGATGGAGCCGGTTTCATCCGCCCACTGATCCCAGATTCTGGCGTTGAGGTCATGGACGTTGTTGGATTTCTTCTGCCAGATCCACAGCAGCTCATCCACCGCCGTTTTCCAGTAGGTGCGGCGGAGGGTGAGGATGGGGAACTCCTTTTGCAGGTCGTACCGGTTGACGATGCCGAATTTTTTGATGGTATGGGCGGGGGAGCCGTCCTCCCAGTGGGGACGGACAGTCTGATCCGTATCCCGGACGCCGTGATCCAGAATGTCCCGGATATTTTGAATAAAGACCTCGTCGGCATAGCTCATGGTGCGTTCCTCCCGGTTTTGGTGTTTTTTGGGACAGCCGCGCTGTCTTGCGGCGGGGCGGGGTAAATCATCCGGATTCAGCCCAGAATCAGGGCGGTGACAAAGCCCAGCACGGCGCCGCAGCACACCTGCATGGGGGTGTGCCCCAGAAATTCTTTCAGCTTGACCTCCGGCTCCTGCTGGCTGCTGAGCATTTCCAGCAACTCGTTGATGGCCTTGGCGTGGAGGCCGGCCTCCCGGCGGACGCCCATGGCGTCATGCATGACGATAATGGCCAGAATCACGCAGACGGCGAAAACAGGGGAGCCGCAGCCGTATTCCAGCCCGGAGGTCACTGCCAGCGCAGTGACGGTGGCGGAGTGGCCGCTGGGCATTCCGCCGTCCCCCAGCAGGCGGTTCCAGTCGATGCTGCGGTTTACCGCCAGATAAATCACAAATTTCAATACCTGCGCCGCCGCCCATGCCAGCAGCGAATTCATCAGAAGGTGGTTGCTGAAAAGATCTGAAAGCATCGTGGGCCTCCGTGAATTTGATGGGCACGGCGAAGTCGTACCATTTTTACTATACACCAGATGTTAGGAATCTGTCAATTTTTGAGGAAAATTTCCGGCAGACTTTTCCGCGGGAAGGCGCAGAGCGGCGGGGCGGAACAGGGAAGCGGCAGAGAAGCGAAGAAAAAAGCCGGGCGGCTGCCATGCAGCCGCCCGGCGTGGGCGTTTAATGAAACCGGAAATCCTGTGCTGCGGTCGTGCAGCCGCACAGTGCGGACTGAGGACTCAGCCCTCCCATTTCCAGTTCCGGATTTCCGGCAGGTCGATGCCGTTGTCCCGGATATACTGGCGGTGCTCCACCAGCTTGTCATTCATCTTCTGTACCAGATAGGCGCCCCGGTTCCCCAGCTGAGGCAGGCGGCGCACGGTGTCAATCACCAGATCGAAGCGGTCAATGTCGTTGAGTACCCGCATATCGAAGGGGGTGGTGATGGTGCCTTCCTCCTTGTAGCCCCGGACATGGAGGTTCTTGTTATGGCGGCGGTAGGTCAACTCATGAATCAGGGTGGGATAGCCGTGGTAGGCGAAGATAATGGGCTTATCCCTGGTGAAGAGGGTGTCATACTCCGCGTCCGTCAGGCCGTGGGGGTGCTCCGTGTGAGGCTGGAGCTTCATGAGATCCACCACGTTCACCACCCGGATCTTCAGTTCCGGCAGTTCCTTCCGCAGGATGCTGACGGCGGCCAGGGTTTCCAGCGTGGGGGTGTCGCCACAGCAGGCCATCACCACGTCCGGCTCACAGCCGGCGTCGTTGGAGGCCCAGTCCCAGATGCCGATGCCCTGAGTGCAGTGCTTGACGGCCTGCTCCATGGTGAGCCACTGGGGACGGGGATGCTTGCTGGCCACGATGACGTTGACATAGTTCCGGCTCTTGATGCAGTGGTCAAAGCAGCTGAGGAGGCAGTTGGCATCCGGCGGCAGATACATCCGCACCACGTCTGCCTTCTTGTTGGCCACATGGTCAAGGAAACCGGGATCCTGATGGGTGAAGCCGTTGTGATCCTGCTGCCAGACATTGGAGGCAAGGATATAGTTCAGGGAGGCAATGTCCTGCCGCCAGGGCAGTTCATTGCACATTTTCAGCCACTTGGCGTGCTGGGAGAACATGGAGTCCACAATGCGGATAAAGGCCTCGTAGCTGTCGAAGAAGCCGTGGCGTCCCGTCAGCAGGTAGCCCTCCAGGAAGCCCTCGCAGAAGTGCTCGGAGAGCATGGAGTCCATGACCCGGCCGTCGGGATCCAGATCCTCGTCCACGTTGGGGATCTGGGGATCCAGGAAGCGGCGTCCGGTGACGTCAAACACCGCCTGAAGCCGGTTGGAGGCGGTTTCGTCCGGCGCGAAGATCCGGAAGTTCCGGGCGTCCATGTTCAGCTTCATCACGTCCCGGACATAGGTGCCCAGCACATACATATCCTGGGCTTCCACGGCGCCGGGAGCCTTGACGTCCACGGCGTAGTCCCGGAAATCGGGAGTGCGGAGATCCCGCAGCAGCAATCCGCCGTTGGCGTGGGGGTTGGCACCCATGCGGCGGGTGCCGGCGGGGGGGAAGGAGGCAATCAACTCCACGGGGGTGCCGTCCTGGTTGAACAGTTCCTCTGGCTTGTAGGAGCGGAGCCATGCTTCCAGCTCCGGCAGGTGCTTCTCCGTATCGGCTCCCATGGAAATGGGCACCTGATGGGCACGCCAGCTGCCCTCCAGAACGTGGCCGTCCACCTCCTTGGGGCCGGTCCAGCCCTTGGGAGTGCGGAGGACGATCATGGGCCAGCGGGGACGGCTGGCATCGCCGGTGGAGCGGGCGTGGGACTGAATCCGCTTGATCTCCCGGATGGCCCAGTCCATGACGGCTGCCATTTTCTGGTGCATCTCCGCAGGGTCACTGCCCTCTACGAAGCGAGGCTCCCAGCCGCAGCCCCGGAAGAAACTCTCCACTTCCTCGTGGCTCATGCGGGAGAAGATGGTGGGGTTGGCGATTTTGAAGCCGTTGAGATGCAGGATGGGCAGCACCACGCCGTCGGTGATGGGGTTCATGAACTTGTTGCCGTGCCAGGAGGTGGCCAACGGGCCGGTTTCCGCCTCGCCGTCGCCCACCACACAGGCGGCAATCAGATCGGGATTGTCCGCCACGGCGCCGAAGGCGTGGGCCAGAGAGTAGCCCAACTCGCCGCCCTCATGGATGGAGCCGGGGGTTTCCGGTGCCACATGGCTGGGGATGCCGCCGGGGAAGGAGAAGCGCTTGAAAAGCTTCTTCATGCCGTCCCTGTCCCGGGTGATGTTGGGATAGACTTCGGTGTAGCTGCCGTCCAGCCAGTCCTGCGCCACCATGGCGTTGCCGCCGTGGCCGGGGCCGGAAAGGTAGATCATGTCCAGATCATCCCGCTTGATGACCCGATCCAGATGGGTATAGATAAAGTTCTGTCCCGGGCAGGTGCCCCAGTGGCCCACGATGGTCTGCTTCAGGTCGGCGGCGGTGAGGGGGCGCTCCAGCAGGGGATTGTCCAGCAGATAAAGCTGGCAGGCGGTCAGATAGTTGGCGGCGCGCCAGTAGGCGTCGATCTGCTTAAGCTGGGCAGGGGTCAGGGGCGGCTTTTTGGAAAGACGTGCCCCGCTCCGGGACACTTTTCTGTCCTTGACGGCTGCGGCCTTCTTTTTAACGGGCATATGAACTCCTCCTTCAAATTGATTCTGACGTTAGTATACACCTTGTTTTGAAAAAAGCAATCAGTTTCGCAATAAAATCTGCACTATTTATAAACATTTAACATTTAAGCAAAAAATAAAAAGAAAATTGCAATCCGGCAGTCTGTGTGGTATTCTGATACCTATGAGAACGTATGAATTGATTCGCTCCCGCCGCAGGACGCTGGCACTGGAACTGACCCGGGATGGGCAGCTGATTGCCCGGGCGCCTATGCGGATGCCGAAGAGGGAGATTGACCGCTTTGTGACTGCTCATGAGGACTGGATCCTCCGGCATCTGGAAAAACTGAAAGAACGCCCGCCCCTTCCGGAGCCGTCCCCTGCGGAGACGGAATCACTGAAGGAACAGGCGAAAGCCGTTCTGCCGGGAAAGGTGGCGTATTGGAGCGGAATCATGGGGATGCAGCCTACGGGCATCCGGATTACCACGGCAAGGAAGCGGTACGGCAGCTGCAGCAGCAGGCACAGCCTGTGCTTTTCCTGCTATCTCATGCGCTGCCCGGAGGCGGCGGTGGATCTGGTGGTGGTGCATGAGTTGTGCCACATTCGGGAGATGAATCACGGGCCGGGCTTTTACGCCCTGCTGGAGCGGTACCTGCCGGACTGGAGGGAACGGAAAAAGCTGCTGAGATAACAAACCTGCGCACGGCATCTGCCGTGCGCAGGTTTCCCCGGTGCTGCCTTGCGGCGGCATCGGGATGTTTTATTTTTCCAGTGCGGCGGCGTAAAGCTCGTTCCGGGAAAGACCGGTGTGCTCCGCCACCTCTCTGGCGGCGTCTTTCAGGCGGACGCCCTGAGCCTGCAGTGCCAGCACCTGCGCCGTCCCCTCCTCCAGCGTCACGGCGGCGCCGGATTTGGGAGCGGCACCCTCCACCACCAGAACGTATTCGCCCTTGGGGGCGGCTTCCTCATAGCGGGCAATGGCCTCTGAGAGGGTGCAGCGGATGACCTCCTCATGGAGCTTGGTCATCTCCCGGCACAGGGCAATGCGGCGATCCCCGCCGAAGGCTTCTGCCAGATCCCCCAGAGTGGTGCACAGCTTGTGGGGCGCCTCGTGGAAGATCATGGTGCGGGTTTCACCCTTCAGGGAATCCAGATGCTCCCGGCGGCTTTTTTTGTTGACAGTGAGGAAGCCCTCGAAGGTGAAGCGGCCTGTGGGCAGGCCGCTGACGGCCAGCGCGTTGACGGCGGCGCAGCAGCCGGGCACCGCCCGCACCTCCACGCCGTTTTCCGCGCACAGCCGCACCAGATCCTCACCGGGATCAGAGATGGCAGGCGTGCCGGCGTCCGTTACCAGTGCGCAGGATTCCCCGGCCAGCAGGCGGCTCAGCACCGCCTGTCCGGCGGTGACGTGGTTGTGCTCGTGGTAGCTGACCAGCGGCTTTCTGATGCTGAAGTGGTTCAGCAGCTTGACGGATACCCGGGTATCCTCGGCGGCGATGAAGTCCACGGTTTCCAACGTCTCCACCCCCCGGGGGGTAAAATCCCCCAGATTGCCGATGGGGGTGGCTACCAGATATAAAATGCCTGCCATATTCAGACCTCCTGATTCCGAAAGTAAATGGCGTTCAGCTCCGCCGTAGGGGTGCCGCCGCCGTTTTGCAGGATGAGGGGCGGCTCCACGGTGATTCCCGGCCTGCCGCCCCGGCAGCCCTCCGCCAGAAAGAGGGAGGGCGGATCCGCTGCCCGGCTGTGGACGAAGCGCAGCCGCTTGGCTTCCGTGCCGGCGTCCCGGAGGGCGCAGAGCACGTCTGCCAGCCGCTCCGGCTTGTGCACCAGACAGAATTTCCCGCCCCAGCGCAGCAGATACGATGCGGCGGCGCAGAGATCGGTCAGAGATGCCTCCGTTTCCGACCGGGCGGTGCGGCGGGCGCCGTCGGCGGACAGCTTTCCGCCGGCGGGCGGGTAGTAGGGCGGGTTGCAGACCACCAGATCGAAGCATCCGGTGGGGAAGATCCCCCGCACCTGCCGCAGGTCGCCGCACCGGAAGTCCAGCCGCTCCGTCAGACCGTTTTCGGCGGCGGCGCGCCGGGCCAGCGCGGCGGCCTCCGGCTGGATGTCCAGCCCGGCGATTCGGAGATCCGGCTGCCGCTGCATCAGCAGAAGCCCCAGCAGACCGGTGCCGCAGCCAAGGTCGCAGACCCGCAGTCCCGGCCGGAGCCGGGGCAGGGAGGAGAGCAGGAAGGTGTCCGTGCCGGGACGGAACAGATGATCCGCCCAGACGAACCGCAGCCCGCCGGGTTTCAGTTCTTCCCAATGCTCCATAAGTGCCTCCCGCCTGTTGTGTGCCGGATTCCGCCGGAGGGCGGCGCCCGATGCCTTTCCCTATTATATATGGAATCTGCCCCGGCCGCAAGTCCCGGCGCAAAAAGAGAGGCGGAGGGCGGCACCGTGCATCTCCGGAACTGCCGCCGGGGGCGGCGACTGTTTCTCAGACGCGGCGGGGAAGGGTTTTGCGCGGGTTCCGCTTGTAAAAAGGGCGGACATATGATACCATCGTGCCAGAAAGCGTTGGGAGGGACGGAAATGCTGGATATTTTTGAAATTCTCGGCCCCATTATGGTAGGGCCTTCCAGTTCCCACACGGCGGGGGCGGTGCGGATCGGCCGGATGGCCGGAACCCTGCTGGGGGAGCCGCCGGTGAAGGCAGACATCGGGCTGTACGGCTCCTTCGCGGAAACCGGCCGGGGTCACGGTACCGACCGGGCGCTGGTGGCGGGGCTGCTGGGCATGAAGCCTGACGACCTGCGGATTCCGGACAGCTTTGCCGTCGCCCGGGAGCGGGGGCTGGATTTTACCGTGCATCCCGTGGAACTGCGGGAGGCACACCCCAACACGGCGGTGCTGACGGTAGAGGGTGCTGGCGGCCGGAAAACCTGCGTGCAGGCAGCCTCCACCGGCGGCGGACGGATCCGGGTGGATCAGCTGGATGGGGTGGCGGTCAGCTTTACCGGCATCTTCAACACGCTGATTCTGCGGCACTGGGACGTCCCCGGGGAGTTGGCACACCTGACCCGGGCACTGTCTGACGGGGGCATCAACATTGCCAACATGAGTCTGGTGCGGGATCGCCGGGGCGGCAGCGTGATGACGATTTTCGAGATTGACCAGCCGGTGCCGCAGTCCGTGCGGGATCAGCTGGCTCAGGTGCCCTGGGTGTTTGGCGTGATTTACTATGAGAAGGAGGATGATTGACCATGGCGCTGGATTCCATGCAGGAAATTTTTGACAAAGCGGCGGCGGGAAACATCCCCTTCTGGCGGGTGGTTCTGGAAACGGACATGGAGCAGCGGCAGGTGACGGAGGAGCAGTCCATGGAGAAAATGCGCACCACATGGCGCGCCATGCTGGAATCCGTCACGGCGTATCAGGGGGCGGAGCGCTCCCGCAGCGGCCTCGTGGGAGGCGACGGAGAGAAAATGCGGCAGTACGCGGAAGATGGCGGCGGCCTCTGCGGCGCTTACCTGCGGGAGGCGGTGGCCACGGCGCTGTGCGTGGGGGAATCCAACGCCTGTATGCGCAAAATCGTGGCGGCGCCTACGGCAGGCGCCTGCGGCGTGCTGCCGGCGGTGCTGACGCCGCTGTACCGGGCGGGAATGGTGTCGGAGGAGCAGATTCTTCAGGCACTGTATACGGCCTCCGGCATCGGTGCCGTCATCGGGTACCGCGCCTGTATTGCCGGCGCAGCCGGCGGCTGTCAGGCGGAGATTGGCACTGCCTCCGCCATGGCGGCGGGGGCGCTGGTTTCCATTCAGGGGGGCACGGCGGCGCAGATCGGCCACGCGGCGGCCATGGCCCTGAAGAACCTGCTGGGGCTGGTGTGTGACCCGGTGGCAGGGCTGGTGGAAGTCCCCTGCGTGAAGCGGAATGTGGTAGGGACGGTGAACGCCGTCAGCTGCGCGGATATGGCCATGGCCGGCATTGAGAGCCGCATCCCGGTGGATGAGGTCATCGACTGCATGGGGGAGGTGGGGCGCCGCATCCCCATGGAACTGCGGGAAACCGCACTGGGTGGTCTGGCGGCAACACCCACCGGAAAGGCCGTGAAAGAGCGGATGAACCGCCAGTAACGGATGAATGAAACAGCCCGCCCCAGAACCATCTGTTCCGGGGCGGGCTTCCTATATGTTCCAAGCAATCTATGCGATTTTTCGGAAAGCGGCTTAACCTTCGCCGTTCAGCTGCTTCTGGAGCCAGTCTTTCCCTTCCACGAAGCGGGAGACGATGAAGCTGACCACATAGTCGCCGGCGGCGTTGATCATGGTTGCGGGGGGATCCACCAGATTGCCGATGGCCACCAGAATGGGGAAGGCCAGTTCCATCTGGGTGGGGAAGAAGATGGAGCAGATGATGTACTCGCCGATGTAGCCGCCGCCGGGAACGCCGCTCATGCCCACGGAGGACAGCACGGCCACCAGCACGATAAAGGGCAGGCGGGACCAGCTCAGTTCCTCACCGAATACCCCCAGCACAAACGCAATTTTCAGCACGCAGGAGAAGCAGGAGCCGTCCATATGCATGGTGGCGCCCAGAGGAATGACCATCCCGGCCACGTCCTTGTTGATGCCGGTTTCGGCGGCCTCTTCCAGATTGGTGGGGATGGTGGCCACGGAGGAGCAGGTGCCCAGAGACACCACGGCGGGGCGGGCAATGTGCTTGAACATGACCTTCACAGCGCCCTTGCCGCCGCCGAACCATGCGAACAGGGGGAAGGCGGTGAAGATGTAGATAAAGCACAGGGGATAGTAGACCAGCAGGGCGCGGCCGTAGCCCTCGATGACCTCCTTCCCGTAGGTGGCCACCAGATTGGCGAAGATGGCGAAGAAGGCGATGGGGGCGTAATAGGTGACAATCTGGACGAACTTCATCATCACGTCGGAAAGCCCCAGCAGCCATTTGCCTACGGCGGATTCCTTCCCACCTGTCATCTGCACGGAGAAACCGAAGAGAATGGAGAACACAATGAGGGGCAGCATGGCGCGGCGGCTCAGCAGACCCACGAAGTCCTCGGAGGTGAAGAAGTTGACGATCATTTCCGTGAGGGTGGCGTGCTCACCGATTTCTTCGGCGGCGATATCCGCCCAGGGCGCCAGCACCGGGGGAAACAGCTTCATCAGCACGAACATGATGACGGCGGCGATGGCGCCGGTGACCACGAAGGTGCCGACGGTGGTGCCCATGATTTTGCCGGCGCGCTCCTTGCTCTCCATGTTGGCCACGGAACCGGCGATGGAAGCAAACACCAGCGGCACCACGATGCAGAACATCATGTTGATGAACACCGTGCCGAGGAAGGCAATTTTCTGCCCCCAGACGGGTCTGAACCAGCCCAGCAGGGCGCCGGCGATCATGCATCCCAGCAGGATCGCCAGAAAGCGATAATTTTTTGCGACAGATTTTTTGTCCATAAGAGTTCCTCCTAAAACACTTGGGTGGGGTTATTTCACAAGGCACAGGTCTTCGTCCGTGACCTCGCCTTTGCAAACAATATTGGTGGGGCCTGTGAGATAGAGATCCCGGATGGCGCCGCCCTCCCGGTTGACGTCCACCGTCAGCGTCCCGCCGGTCATATGAACCTTCACCTGACGGCCGCTGACCTTTCCCTGAAGGGTGAGCGTCGTTACTACGCAGCCGGTGCCGGTGCCGCAGGCGTAGGTGAAATCCTCCACGCCCCGCTCGAAGGTGCGCTCGTAAAGTTCATCCTCACCGGTCAACTCATAGAAATTGACGTTGGCGCCCTTGGGGAACTTCTCATAGTGCCGGATGGCCCGGCCCAGTTCCCGCAGCCGGTGCTCGTCGGCCTGACGCAGATTTGGGAAGGGGACGACCGCATGGGGAAGTCCGGGATTTCCCAGTTCCAGATAGGAGCCGGTATAGCGGGCACCGCCGATTTCAATGGGAATGTCCAGTTGGATGACGGAGGGATCGTTGAGACGGATCCGATAGAGGCGGGGGGAGATCCGCTGCCCGGTAACGATTCCGGCGGTGGTTTCCACGGTCTGGGTTTCTCCTGCCAGCCCGGTTTCATAGCCGTACCGGCAGATGCACCGGGCGCCGTTGCCGCACATTTCACCAAGACTGCCGTCGGAATTGTAGAAGCGCATCCGGTAGTCGCCGCCCTGCTCCGAGGCGTCCACCACCATCAGGCCGTCGGCGCCGATGGACAGATGCCGCTCGCACAGCCTCCGGGCCAGTGCGGGGAAGCAGTGCGGGGGAAGCCGGCTCTCAAGGTTATTGATAATAATGAAGTCGTTGCCGGCACCGTTCATTTTCCAGAACTGCAAGCATCTCACCTCGCGAATCGAATGATATCTTATTATAGTGGAGCGGGAATGAAAAAAACACCGGATATTGTGCCGGAAACCATGCAAATAGTGCGGCCGCAAAAAAGAACGCGGAAAATGAAGAAAAAAGGCTTGACATTTTCTGCCGCAGATGGTATTCTAACTAAGCTGTTTGGGCGATGAAGCGAGCGGTTGCGGCGCTTGCGGGTCTTGAAAAAGATTCGGAAAAAGTGCTTGACAAAGTTCACTGAGCCTGATATAATAGCGAATGTTCCGCTTGAGGGACGTGCACCTTGTAAATTAAACAACGTGAAGAAAGAAAGCACCAGCGGAGCGAACTTTTCACGAGGTTCGCGACGAAGTTGTGGGTGAATAGGCTGTAGTCAATTCAGCTGAAAGCAGCAACTATAAAAGAGAAGAAATGAAGTCATGATAAATGACTCTATGATTTGATTTGAACGGCGAAAGCCGTTTGGATACCATTTTATAGAGAGTTTGATCCTGGCTCAGGACGAACGCTGGCGGCGTGCTTAACACATGCAAGTCGAACGAGAATCTAATGACGGAGTTTTCGGACAACTGATTTAGAGGACAGTGGCGGACTGGTGAGTAACGCGTGAGGAACCTGCCTTTCAGAGGGGGACAACAGTTGGAAACGACTGCTAATACC
>CAKUBJ010000036.1 GCA_934636905.1 uncultured Dysosmobacter sp.
AACACGCCGGATGACGCCAGAGGGCGCCTTTTTTGTTGGCAGGGCGGAGCGGAGCGAGACTTTGTCAACAGCGCCAATATGTCTCAAAGTTCAGCATACTATGGAGGTAGCGCAGGCGGCCTACGACGAGGGACAGGCCATGCTGGACGCCTTAAACGCTCAGTACGATGACATTATCTCATGGGCAGATATGTATGACAGCGCCAGCATGGAGTCAAAGAAAATGATTGTGAGTTGCCTGATCCGGCGTGTGGAGGTGTATCGAGATTATCGGCTACATATCGACTTCAACATTGACTTTGAGCAGTTCAGTGCCGGGCTGGACATTTCGGCAATCGCCGCATAAAAAAAGCCCGCTTCAAAAGGGAAGCGGACATAAAACAAAAAACTTGCTTTTTTCAAAGCAAGCATTTATTAAGAATACTCAGCGCACCCGATTGGTGGAGATAAGCGGGATCGAACCGCTGACCTCTTGACTGCCAGTCAAGCGCTCTCCCAGCTGAGCTATACCCCCGTATAAGGGGTGCGCTGAGTAATTTCTTATTCAATTAGTGCGGGGGTTGTTTACCGCTTCAACCGGGCTCCCAGCTGAACTATACCCCCGTGGACTTTCGGAGTTCCGTGCTCTGTTCGCTCGGAACATTTGATACTATACCAGCTTCGACACGAAAAGTCAATACCCAATTTTGGATTTTTTGCTTTTTTCAAAAAGCCCTGTTGGGACGCATAAGGGTGGCTCTGTCATATGACTTCCCCAACCCTCCGGAGGCGGCACGGCCGGCGGCTGACATCCTCCCCTGCAGCAGAAGGCAGACACCGCAGACCTCCGGAATCCCACCGCAGGCGTTCTGACGTGATATTGCAAAAAGAATAACGCTTTGTGGAAAGCCCCATTGCGAAAAGCGCCTGTTTCCTATATAATAAGTACATCTAAAAGAGGTTGACCTTTGAGAGGGGGCGCCGGTATGGCTGTCTTTACGGTGAACGGCAGGGTTGTCACCGCCGAAAAAAATCAGAAGCTGCTGCGGTTCCTGCGGGATGAGTTGCGCCTCACCTCCGTAAAAGATGGATGCAGCGAGGGCGCCTGCGGCACCTGCACGGTGCTGATTGACGGGAAGCCCACCAAAGCCTGCGTCCCCCAGACGGATAAGCTGGAAGGAAAGTCCGTTCTCACAGTAGAGGGTCTTTCCGACTGGGAAAAGGCGGTCTACACCTGGGCCTTCGGCGAGGCGGGTGCCGTCCAGTGCGGCTTCTGCATCCCCGGCATGGTGATTTCCGCCAAAGCGCTGCTGGATGTGAATCCTGCCCCCACCCGGGAGGAGGCGGCCTTTGCCATCCGGAACAACATCTGCCGCTGCACCGGCTATGTGAAAATCATTGACGGGATTCTGCTGGCGGCGAAGTGCTTCCGGGAGGGCAGGCTGCCGGCGGAAACGGCGGACTGGCAGCCGGGGAGCCGGGTGCACCGGGTGGACGTGGCGGAGAAGGTCACCGGCACCGGTCAGTACCCTGACGACATCTATCTGGATGGTATGATTTACGGCAGCGCCGTCCGCAGCCGGTACCCCCGGGCGCGGGTACTGGCCATCCATACGGAGGAAGCCAAAGCCCTGCCCGGCGTGGTCTGCGTGCTGACGGCGGCGGACATTCCGGGAAGCAACAAGGTGGGGCACCTGAAAAAGGACTGGGACACCATGATTGCCGTGGGGGACGTTACCCATTATCTGGGAGACGCCGTCTGCCTGGTGGCGGCGGAAACGCCGGAAATTCTGGCTCAGGCCAAGGCGCTGGTGCAGGTGGACTACGAGGAACTGCCTGCCGTCCACAATCCCAGGGAGGCCATGCTGCCGGATGCGCCGCTGGTGCATCGGGACGGCAATCTGCTGGCTCACAAGCACATCCAGCGGGGACACCCGGCGGAGGCGCTGGCAAAGTCCCGCTATCTGATTACCCGGCGGTTTTCCACCCCGTGGACGGAGCACGCCTTTCTGGAGCCGGAGTGCGCCGTGGCGTATCCGGAGGGGGATGGGGTCATGATCCTCTCCACGGATCAGGGGGCTTACGATACCCAGCACGAGGTTATGGGGATGCTGGGACTGCCGGCGGAGAAGGTCAACGTCCGCAACTGTCTGGTAGGCGGCGGCTTCGGCGGTAAGGAGGACGTGACGGTGCAGCACCACGCCGCCCTCATTGCCTATCTCACCAAACGGCCGGTGAAGGTGAAGCTCACCCGGGCAGAGAGCCTGCTGATTCACCCCAAGCGGCACCCCATGGAGATGGAATTTTCCCTTGGCTGTGACGAAAACGGCATCATTCAGGGGGTGGCGGCGGAGTGCATTGCCGACACCGGGGCTTACGCCTCTCTGGGGGGGCCGGTGCTGGAGCGTGCCTGCACCCACGGCGCCGGGCCGTATCAGTATGAGGCCTATGAAATTGACGGCTGGGCGTATTACACCAACAATCCCCCTGCCGGCGCCTTCCGGGGCTTCGGCGTGACCCAGACCTGCTTCTGCATTGAAACGCTGATGAACGAAATGGCGGATCGGGTGGGCATCTCCCCCTGGGAGATCCGCTACCGCAACGCCATCCGCCCCGGCGGTGTCCTGCCCAACGGCCAGATTGTGGACGAATCCACCGGCCTTGTGGAGACGCTGGAGGCCGTGAAGCCCTATTATGACGAAGCCGTGAAAAACGGCGACCCGGTGGGGCTGGCCTGCGCCATGAAGAATGCCGGCGTGGGTGTGGGCATTCCCGATACCGGCCGGGTACGGCTGGTCGTACAGGGGGGGAAAGTACATATTTTTGCCGGCGCCTCCTGCATCGGGCAGGGGCTGGGCACCGTTCTGGTGCAGACTGTCTGCGGCAAAACCGGCATTTCCCGGGACGATGTGGTCTATGAACGCTCCAACACCCGGACGGCGCCGGATTCCGGCACCACCTCCGGCTCCCGGCAGACGCTGTTCACCGGCGAAGCCTGCATCCGGGCCTGTAAAGGACTGCGGGAAGCCTTAAAGGAAAAATCCTTGACAGAGTTGGAGGGGCAGGCGTTTTACGGGGAATACCTGGGAAAAACCGACCCGCTGGGGGCGGATGTGCCCAACCCCGTCAGCCACATTGCCTACGGCTACGCCACCCAGCTGTGCGTGCTGGATAAAGACACCGGCAGAATCAAACGGATTGTGGCCGCCCACGATGTGGGCAAGGCCGTGAACCCCATCTCCGTGGAGGGACAGATTGAGGGCGGCGTGGTCATGAGCATGGGCTACGCCCTGACGGAGCGCTATCCCATTGACGAAAACTGCCGCCCTACGGCGAAATTCGGCACGCTGGGGCTGTTCCGCGCCAACCAGATTCCGGAGATTACCCCCATCATCATAGAAAAACCGGGGCTGAAGGTAGGCGGCGGCGCCATCGGCATCGGGGAGATTACCTCCATCCCCACGGCGCCTGCCATTGCGGAGGCCTACCGCCGCTATGACGGGGAACTCCGCACGGCACTGCCCCTGAAAAACACCCCTTACGCAAAAAAATGACAGCGGAATCAACCGCTGTCAAGGAGATTTACCTTGCAGAATGCCCGGCGTTCCTGACCTGCTCCAGAGCCGCAGGCGTGTCCACATCCGCCAGTTCCGGCGCGTCGGTTTCCAGCAGAATCAGGTCATCCTCGTGATGCCGGATGACGGCGCTGCCGCCCCGGTCACCGGTGAGCGCCAGCAGTTCCGGGAAGAGCCGGGCGGGGAAGAGGCAGGGGTTGCCCCGGACGCCGTTGTGAGCCATGGCGGCAATCTTCTCCGGGTTCTGTGCCCAGAGAGCCGCCAGCGCCTCCACGCTGTCCCGCTTCAGCCGCGGCTGGTCGGACACCAGAAACAGCACCCCGTCGCAGTCCGTCAGATGCGCCAGCCCCAGCCGGACGCTGCGGCTCAGCCCCAGTTCCGGCCGGTCGTTGAGAAGGGCGTCAAAGCCGTATTCCCCGGCCAGCGCCAGAATGTCCGGATACTGGCTCACCACCACGGTGGCAAGGCCGCCGGGCACCGCATCCAGCGCCCGGCGGATGAGAGAGACGCCCTCCACCTGTGCATTCAGTTTGTTGGAGCCGAACCGGCGGGCGTTTCCCGCCGCCAGCACCACACAGCCGATTTTCATAACTGCCACCCCTTAAAAATATCTTTTTTCCAGTATACCCCTTTTTTCCCCGTTCAGTCAATGAAAGACATCAAAGGAGGGATGCTCCATGAGCACGACGGTAGGGAAAAGTGTGCCCCGTGTAGACGCCTATGACAAGGTCACCGGCCGCACAAAGTACTACGAGGACCGGATGCCTGCCGGGGCACTGTACATCCGGGTCAAACATTCCGAGATTGCCCACGGCTTCGTGAAGTCCATCGACACGGCGGCGGCAGAGGCCGTTGGCGGCGTAGTCAGGGTGCTGACCTGCTTTGACGTGCCTGATATTCCCTTCCCCACGGCGGGGCACCCCTGGTCCATGGACCCCTCCCATCAGGACGTGGCAGACCGGCATCTTCTCAACCGTCATGTCCGCTACTACGGCGACGACATCGCCGTGGTCATTGCGGAAAATGAGGTGGCGGCCATGCAGGGCGTCCGGGCGCTGAAGGTGGAATACGAGGAACTGCCCTTCGTGCTGGATGTTCAGAAGGCCATGGAGCCGGATGCGCCGCAGATTCATGAAAACTACCCCGGCAACGTCCTGAAGCACACGGATATGCACAAGGGGGACTACGCCGCCGCCATCCGGGAGCCGGGGCTGATAAAAGTAGAGGGCTGGTACGATACCCCCACCGTCCAGCACTGCCACATTGAAAACCACGGCTGCTGTGCCTACGAGGAAAACGGCCGGCTGGTGGTGGTGTCCTCCACCCAGATTCCCCATATCATCCGCCGGATTGTGGGGCAGGCGCTGGGGCGCCCCTGGGCGGATATTGAGGTCATCAAGCCCTATATCGGCGGCGGCTTCGGCAACAAGCAGGACGCATTGTACGAGCCGCTGTGCGCCTGGTGCTCCACGCAGGTGGGGGGACGCTGCGTCCGCATGGACTGCGCCCGGGAGGAAACCTTTGTCTCCAACCGTGTCCGCCATGCCATCCGCTTCCATATTGTCTCCTGGCTCCGGAAGGACGGCCAACTGGCCGCCCGGAAGGTGGAGTGCTTTTCCAATCAGGGGGCTTACGCCTCCCACGGCCATTCCATCTGCGCCAAGGCCATGGGTTCCTTTGCCCAGATTTACCCCTGTGACAATATGGAGTGCGATGCCTGGACGGTGTTTACCAACCGCCCGGTGGCCGGCGCCATGCGGGGCTACGGAATGCCTCAGGCCACCTTTGCCGACGAGGCCAACATCGACGAGTGCGCCGTCGCCGTGGGCATGGAGCCGCTGGAATACCGCATGAAATACATCATGCCCAAGGATTACCACGACGCCTTCTCCGGCAACACCAACTATTTCGACTCCTTCCGGGCGTGTCTGGAAAAAGGCCGGGCCGCCATGGACTATGACCGGAAGCGGGCGGCGTTCGCCAAGGACACCGGCCCCGTCCGCCGGGGCATCGGCGCGGCGCCCTTCTGGTACAACACCGGCGTGTACCCCATCTCACTGGAAACGGCCTCCAACCGGATGCAGCTGAATCTGGACGGCACCGTGACCATGCAGTGCGGCGAAACGGAAATCGGGCAGGGGGCCGACACCGCCTATGCCCAGATGACCGCCGAAGCCGTGGGGCTGAAAAGCTGGCGGGACGTCCGGGTGGTGTCCTGTCAGGATACGGACATCACCCCCACCGGTCTGGGCGCCTACGCCAGCCGCCAGACCTATATGCAGGGCTTCGCCATCACCAAAACGGCAAAGCTGCTGCGGGAGAAAATCCTGTCCTATGCCGCCGAGATGCTGGACTGCCCGGCGGAGGAACTGGACATTGCCGAGGGGAATATCCTCCGGAAGAGCAGCGGCACAGTGGAGATGGATTTGTCCCATCTGGCCATGACCGCCCAGTATAACCCGGTTCACTCCGAGCATATCACGGCGGAGAGCACCGCTACCATCCGCTCCAACGCCTACTCCTTCGGCTGCACCTTCGCCGAGGTGGAGGTGGACATCCCCATGTGCAAGGTGACGCTGAAGCGGATTCTCAACGTCCACGACTGCGGCAGCCTCATCAACCCCGCACTGGCGGAGGCACAGGTTCACGGCGGAATGTCCATGGGCATCGGGTACGGCCTTTCCGAGCAGCTGCTGTTTGACGAAAAGACCGGCAGACCCCTGAACAACAACCTGCTGGACTACAAGCTGTCCACCTTTATGGATCACCCGGATCTGGAGGCGCTGTTTGTGGAGAACCCGGAGCCGACCTCCCCCTTTGGCACCAAAGCGCTGGGAGAGCCGCCGGCCTGTTCCCCGGCGCCGGCCATCCGCAGTGCCATCTTCAACGCCACCGGCGTTTCCCTTGACACCGCCCCCATGACGCCCCATGTGCTGTACCGGGCGTTTAAGGACGCCGGGCTGATTTGCGACCGACAGGAGGGAACCAAGCATGTATGATATGAAAGCCCTGTATCAGGCAAACAGCGTAGAGGAAGCCGTTGCCCTCCGGCTGGCGCATCCGGAAGCCCAGATTATCGCCGGCGGCAGTGACGTGCTGGTGCAGATGCGGGAAGGCAAGCGGGCCGGTGCGGAACTGATTTCCATTTACGGCATTGACGCCCTCCGGGGCGTGTCCATGGAGCCGGACGGCACCCTGCGCATCGGCTCCCTCACCAGCTTTTCCCATATCACCCGCGATCCGCTGATTCAGAAGTATATCAATGTGCTGGGGGAGGCGGTGGATCAGGTAGGCGGCCCCCAGATCCGCAACATCGGCACCATCGGCGGCAACACCTGCAACGGCGTCACCTCCGCCGATTCCGCCTCCACTCTCCACGCGTGGGACGCCGTCATTGAACTGACCGGCAGAAACGGCGTCCGCCGTCTGCCCATTCACGACTTTTACATCAAAGCCGGCAGGGTGGACATCCGGGTGGAGGACGGCGAGATTCAGACCGCTGTGCTGATTCCGAAGGAGAGTTACGAAAACTGCTTCGGCCACTATATCAAGTACGCCATGCGGAACGCCATGGACATCGCCACACTGGGGACGTCCGTCAACCTGCGGCTGTCCGCCGACAAAAAGACGGTGGAACGGGCCAGAATCGCCTTCGGCGTGGCGGGGCCGGTGCCCCTTCGGGCGAAAACGGCGGAAGCCCTGGCGCAGGGCCGGCCGGTGAGCATGGAGTTGGCGGAGGCGTTCGCTCAGGCGGTGACCCGGGACATCCACCCCCGGGACTCCTGGCGCGCCGCCAAGGATTTCCGGATGCACATCGCGGTGGAGAGCGCCAGACGGGCGTTCATGGAATCGGTCAGACTGGCGGGAGGTGTACTGTAATGGCGCAGTATCAGGTGGTTCACTTCAATCTCAACGGCAGAGACGTGGAAAAAATGGTGGACGTCCGGGCCAGCCTTACGGATATGCTGCGGAACGACTATCATCTCACCAGCGTGAAAAAGGGCTGCGAGGTGGGGGAATGCGGCGCCTGCAACGTCATCATCGACGGCGAGTGCTTCAACTCCTGCATCTATCTGGCGGTCTGGGCGGAGGGAAAGCACATCCGCACCCTGGAGAGCCTGCTTGGCCCCAACGGCGAACTCAGCGACATCCAGCAGGCGTTCATTGACGAAACCGCCGTCCAGTGCGGCTTCTGCACCCCCGGTTTCATCATGACGGCGGTGGAGATTCTGGAAACCGGGAAACTCTACACCGACGACCAGCTGCGCAAACTCCTCTCCGGGCACCTGTGCCGCTGCACCGGCTATGAGAACATCCTCCGGGCGGTGAAAAAGACCATGTACCGGCGGCTGGGACTGCCCCTGCCTGCGGAAAAGTAAAGAAATCCCCCGGCACGGAACCGCAAAGCCCGTGCCGGGGGTTCTTTGTATCTCTTTGCATCAGCGGATGAGAAGCAGCCCCAAGGCTGCGGAGAGCAGGATGACCTTGGGAATGCTGACCTTGCACTTTACCAGCAGGAACAGCCCCACTACGCCGATAAAGACGGCAGGGAGGCTGACGGCGCCGGCGGAGACGTAGTTGGTCATGGCAAGGGAAAGCAGCACGCCGGCAATCAGCCCCAGACAGGAGGGGCGCACCCCCAGCATCACCTGCCGCATCAGGGCGGCGTCCCGGAACTTTTCAAACATCACGGCGGCAATGGTGCAGACCAGCAGGGTAGGGGAGAGGACGCCAAGGCTGGCGCTGACGGCGCCGGCCAGCCCCGCCACCCGGGTGCCGGCGAAGGTGGCGCAGTTCAGTCCCAGCGGGCCGGGGGTCATTTCCGCAATGGCCACAATGTCGCTGACCTCGGAGGTGCTCATCCACTGGTGGGTCAGCATCTCATGGCTGATAAGGGGCACCATGCTCAGCCCGCCGAAGCTGGTGAAGCCGATTTTGCAGAAGGACCAGAACAGTTCAAGAAGGATCATGGAAGCCTCCCTTCCGGGCGCGCCAGAGGCAGAGAAGCCAGCCCAGCAGGCCGCTGATGAGTACGATGAGGATGCAGCTGACGCCGAAAAAGAAATAGAGCACAAAGGCCAGCAGCAGGAAGAAGATGCCGCTGGAATCCGCCAGCGCGGCCTTCCGCAGCTTCAGGGCGGCGGAGGCAATGATGGGCACCACGGCGGCACGGACGCCGGTCATGGCGCGGCTGACATACAGATTGTCCTTCACCAGGCCGTAGCACCACGTCACCGCCGTCAGCACAATGAGGGAGGGCAGCGTAATGCCCAGCAGACAGGCCAGCGCCCCGGGAAAACCGGCGGCATGGTAGCCGAAAAGGTAAGTGACGTTGCCTACCATCAGCCCCGGCAGGCTGCGTCCCACGCTGGTGATGTCCAGCAGTTCCTCATCGGTAATCCAGTGACGCTTCTGCACATATTCCTGCTGAAGCTGGGCGATGATGGACCACCCGCCGCCGAAGGTGTAAAAGCCGATTTTGAAAAAATAGAGGAACAGCCCCAGCACCCGGCTCTTCCGCCCGACGTCCTCCTGATGTGTTTCCAGTTCCACGCGCTGCCTCCTTAATGGCTTTTTTTGAAGGTGAGATAGCCCTCCAGAATCAGGGACGCCGCCACGGCGTCCACCACCTTTTTCCGCTGGCGGGCGTTTTTCCCGCTGTTGAAGAGAATGTTGTGGGCGTCAATGGTGGTGCGGCGTTCGTCCCACAGAACCACCGGCAGGGAAGTGGCCTCCTCCAGCAGCGCCTTCATGGCTTTGGCCTTTTCGGAGCGGGGGCCAAGGGTGCCGTCCATGTTGACGGGGTGCCCCAGCACCAGTTCCTCCACACCGTGCTCTTCCGCCAGTGCCGCCGTCTGCTGGGCCACCACCTCCGGGCGGCGGCTGTTGATGACGGTGGTGAAGCCGGCCAGCAGGCCGGTGGGGTCGGAAATGGCGATGCCGGTATGGGCGTCGCCGTAATCGATTGCCATAATCCGCATGGGAACCTCCTTATGATTCGGGAATGAATGTTTCCTCCACCGGATAGCGCTCCGTGTCCGAATAGTGCCACCACTCGGCGGAATAGGGCCTGAAGCCTGCGGCCGTCATGGCCTCCTCCAGCAGCCGGGCATGGGCGGCGGCCTCTTCGCTGACGTCGCTGTAATCCCGGTCTGCCATGGCGGTGAAGTTGTCGAAATCCGTGGGCATCTCCACGGATTCCCCCTCCGGAGTGACCAGCGTGAGATCCACGGTGTTGCCACGGCTGTGGGAGGAATAGCCCTTTTCCGGGTTCGCCACATAGGCGGGATCCGGGCAGATGTCCCAGAGCCGGAACTGGGCGGAAACGGGACGGAAGGCGTCCCAGATCAGCAGGGAATACCCGGCCTCTTCCAGCGTTTTCTGAGCGGCTGCCAGCTTCCGCACGGTGCCGTACCGCAGGCAGGCGTCGGAAAAGTCGTAGATGACCTGCCCGGTGAAGTTGTTGTCCGATGCGTAGCGTAAATCCGTATAGATGCCGGGAATCCAGTCGGTTACGGAGACAAAGGCGTCGTCCGCCGGCTCCGGTTGGGATTCCGGGGAAAGCTCCGGCTCCGGAGCAGGCGCAGGGGCAGGCTGCTCCGGTTCGGGCTTTGCATCCGGCGCAGTCTCAGGCAGAGATTCCGCCGGCACTTCCGTGGGAGCGGTGACCGGCGGGGGGTCTGCCGGCGCCGGCGGCGTCACCGGTGATGCAGGGGCACCGCAGCCGGAGAGGAACAGCGCTGCCATCAGCGCGGAAAGCAGAAAACGGCGCATAAGCCACCGCCTTTCAACAATTTCCCCCATGGTATCACATTGCGGCGGCGGATGCAAGCCGGAATCCCCCGCCTCCCTTTTACCTTTTGTGTTGATATAAGCCTATCCGCCAAACCTCAAGTCGTTTTGACGGAAAATGGGCATAGAAAAAGGACAGTCAATTTCTCGGCTGTCCTTTCGATATGAAGATAGCTCATTCAGTTTGCGGCAGGGTCTTGTTCTGATACTTCTTCAGCAGAAGTTTGGTTATTGGGGAGCGGGTCATACCCGTCTGGGTTTCCGTCGAGGTCTGTGCTATGATAGTTTTCATACAACCAGTATTTCCCGCCAATCCCAACGACGATGTTTTCGCCATATTGATAAACTTCTGAGCCAACAATAGGGTGATTTGCCTGGAAGTTTTCCTTGGGTATACCGTCCAAATAATTACCTGCGTCATTTGTACCTTGGAAGTTGGTAACATCACTTTCAATGACGCCTAAATAAACAAAATCGTCTTTCAATTCGTTGAACGATGTTTGCGAAGTGGACTGCTTATACAGGGTGTCGTTAACATAAATCATCGGTGCCGCGTCTGCTATACCCGGAGTAGTAACACTATTGTTGTGGAAAAAAAAGGGAATTGCCACAACGCATACTAAAACCAAACAAGCTGCAATAGCACCCCATTTAGCCCAGATGGGCTTCTTTGCTTTTTGATATACCCTTGCCTCGCTGACATATTTCTCATTGATATCGCCGAGAACTTCATACAGTTTTTCGTTAGTCATAGTTCAAAGCCCCTTTCTAAAAGGTAGTTGTGCAGTTTAAGGCGGAGGCGGTTAAGGGTCATTGATACTGCCCCATCATTCATGCCGTGCCGGACAGCAATTTCTGAAATGCTATCGGTGTACCAGTATCGGCTGATGAAAATACTTCTTTTCTCTGGAGAAAGACTATCCAGAAATGTATCAATGGCTTTCGTGAGTTCCTTTTGGTCAAATGCCTGTTCAACATCATTCTTGCCAGATACCAGGTCTGAAAGTTCCTCCAAAACCACAGGCAACTCTCCACCACCTCGTTTGTCGGCAGTGTTATGCTTGTATCGGTTAAGCGATAAGTTGCGGACTATTTTCCCAAGGAATGTAGATAGAATGCTCGGTCTATGCGGTGGCATGGAGTTCCACGCGTTCAAGTATGTATCGTTCACGCATTCCTCTGTGTCCTCATGGTTGCCCAGTATGTTCTTGGCAATCGAGGTACAGTAGCTTCCATACTTGTCTGCTGTTGCGGGGATTGCCTGCTCATTCCTATCCCAGTATAACTGGACTATCTTTGCGTCATCCATCAGTGTTCACCTCACTTTCAAATTTACCCTTTCACCTATATACACAACTTTTGAACTCAAATCTCACACATTTTTTCAAATATTTTTCTATCCCATAATACCACAATGTTCTACAATTTGGGCATGAAAAGATGCCGAAGTTGCCTTCGGCTCTTTTCGGTATCCAGTACCGGTTAAGTGCGTGATTTAGTGAAATCACCGGAGTTCTACCCTATCCACACAAAAGGTAAAAGGGAATCCCCCGCCGCGTTTTTCCTGTTGCGGTTTGCCTGCGGATTTGGTATACTGATTCCAATTGAGAAGAAAAGAGGCGCACCGTGCGGATTCTGGGCATTGACCCCGGCTACGCCACCATCGGCTTCGGGCTGATTGAGGGGGAACGGGCACAATTTCATATGGTGACCTACGGCGCCATCACCACCCCGGCGGGACTGCCCCTGTCCAGGCGGCTTTACCAGATTGACCGGGATATGGAGGAACTGATTGGCCGGCTGAAGCCGGACGTGATTTCCATCGAGGAACTGTTCTTCAACACCAACATCACCACCGGCATCGCTGTGGCGCACGGACGGGGGGTGCTGCTGTGCGCCGCGGAGCGGTGCGGCGTGCCCCTGTTTGAGTACACGCCGGGACAGGTGAAAATGGCCGTCACCGGCTACGGCAAGGCGGAGAAGCGGCAGGTGATGGACATGACGAAGCGGCTTCTGAAGCTGGCGAAAACACCCCGGCCGGACGACGCCGCCGACGCGCTGGCGCTGGCGCTGTGTCATGCAAGGAGTTCTACTTCACAGCTCCCGCAGGTCAGGCCGGAGAAGGAAACCGTATAAGGAGAATGGGATATGTTTTACTATCTGGATGGCATAGTGGCGGAGATTCTGCCGGGACTGGCAGTGATTGACTGTGGCGGCGTGGGCTATGCCTGCATGACCACCAACAACACCCTCTCCCAGCTGAAAAAGGGGGAGAAGAAAAAGCTCTACACCTACCTGAACGTAGGGGAGAGCGTCTTTGACCTGTACGGCTTTGCCAGCCAGAACGAACTGAGCAGCTTCAAAATGCTGCTGGGGGTGTCCGGCGTGGGACCCAAGGCGGCGCTGGCAATCCTCTCCGCCAACACGCCGGAGGGGCTGGCCATGGCCATCGTCACGGAGGATGCCAAGTCCCTGACGGCAGCCCAGGGCATCGGCAAGAAGATTGCCCAGCGGATTATTCTGGAACTGAAGGACAAAATGGCCAGGGAAACCGCCGCCGGACTGGACTTTTCCGGCGGCAAAGACGCCCCGGCGCCTGCCCTGTTCAGCAGCAAGGCCGCGGAAGCGGCGGCAGCACTGGCGGTGCTGGGCTACTCCACCCAGGAGGTGCAGACGGCGCTGAAGGGCGTGGATGTGGAAAATCTGCCTCTGGAGGAGATTATCCGCCAGAGCCTGAAAAAGATGGTGAAGTGAGGCATAAGGACACGAAGGGGCGGGGAACTATCCCTGCGGCCTGCATCGTAAGCGTGAATTTGACGGCATAGGGAAGTGACATTTTGAGCATTGATTTTGGAAACGATATTTACGAGGATCCCATAGTGGCCAAGACCTTTCTGGCGGAGGACGTTCAGGAATCCTCCCTGCGGCCCAAGACGCTGGCGGAGTACATCGGCCAGAAGAAGGCCAAGGAGAACCTGAGCATCTTCATTCAGGCAGCCCGGAAGCGGCAGGAGTCACTGGATCATGTGCTGCTCCACGGCCCTCCGGGCCTGGGCAAGACCACGCTGGCGGGGATCATCGCCCAGGAGATGGGAGTCAATATCCGCATCACCTCCGGCCCGGCCATTGAAAAGCCCGGGGATCTGGCGGCACTGCTGACCAACCTCAACGAGGGGGACATCCTGTTTGTGGACGAAATCCACCGGCTGAACCGCTCGGTGGAGGAAATCCTGTACCCCGCCATGGAGGACTACGCACTGGACATCATCGTGGGGAAAGGCCCCTCCGCCAACTCCATCCGGCTGGATCTGCCTCACTTTACCCTCATCGGTGCCACCACCCGGGCAGGCCAGCTGTCGGCGCCCCTGCGGGATCGCTTTGGCGTGACACTGCGTCTTGAACTTTACACCCCGGAGGAACTGGCAGAAATCGTCACCCGCTCCGCCGGGATTCTGGGCTGCCGCATTGTGCCGGAGGGCGCCTATGAAATCGCCCGCCGCAGCCGGGGCACCCCCCGGATTGCCAACCGGATGCTCCGCCGGGTGCGGGACTTTGCCGACGTGAAGGCCGACGGCGTTATTACCCGTGAGGTGGCGGACGAGGCACTCTGCGCGCTGGAAATCGACTATCTGGGGCTGGATTCCATAGACCGGCGGATGATGTCCGCCATCATCGACAACTACAACGGCGGCCCCGTGGGGCTGGAAACGCTGGCGGCCACCATCGGTGAGGAGTCCGTCACGCTGGAGGATGTCTATGAGCCGTACCTGATGCAGCTGGGCTTTCTCACCCGGACACCCCGGGGGCGGTGCGTGACCGCCAGGGCTTATCAGCACCTGCATAAACCGGTTCCCGGCGGCGCTGAAAGCGGTTCGCTGATGGATCAGCTGTCCCTTTGAGGGCGTCGGCACCGGCTTGTCAGGCCAGAAAAACGATTTCTTTTATAATTTGCCTAAAAAGTTCATAGCAATTTAAGAAATTTTTTATATTTTGCTTGACATTTTGGCTGGAAGACAGGTATAATACAACATGTGCAAGGTTCAGAATGAAAAGTTGGATTCCATGGACGCGCTTGCTGATGAGCGCCTGTGCCGCATGGCCGCCTCCGGTGACCGGCGGGCAGAGGAGGTTCTGGTTTCCCGGTATACCCGTCTTGTCCGCACCTGCGCCCGCCCCTATTTTCTGGCCGGCGGCGACAGCGAGGATTTGACGCAGGAGGGAATGCTGGGACTGCTGAAGGCGGTGCGGGAATTCAATGAGGATAAGGATGCCTCTTTCCGGACATTTGCCGAAATCTGTATACGAAGCCGGCTTTATTCCGCCCTGCGTTCCGCAGGCAGGGAGAAGCATCAGGTTCTGAACCGGTCTGTCTCACTGGATACTCCCGATTTTGACAGCACTTCCTACACCACTGGCACCCATCATCTGGCGCAGCGCGACCCTGAGGATGACCTCATCGACAGGGAATATACGGCAGCCCTCTTATCCGGTGTCCGGAAACAGTTGTCCGAATTTGAAGCAAAGGTTCTGGAATATTATCTGAACGGGCTTTCCTGCGGCGAAATTGCCCGGGAGACGGGGCGTCCCGCCAAGTCTGTGGACAACGCTGTGCAGCGTATCCGGCGCAAGGTGGCACAGCAAATTCTTTCCGGCGAATTCAGCACCCGCTGAACGCAATATATTTTTCTTTTCAAAGAGAGGGTAAAATCATGTACGAAGACAAGACCTTAGTGTGCAAAGAGTGTGGCCAGGAGTTCGTGTTCACCGCTGGTGAGCAGGAGTTCTATGCTGAGCGCGGCTTCCAGAACGAGCCCCAGCGCTGCAAGGCCTGCCGTGACGCTCGCAAGAACGCTGCCCGCGGTCCCCGCGAGTACTTCACCGCTGTTTGCGCTGCCTGCGGCGGCGAGGCCAAGGTTCCCTTTGAGCCCAAGTCCGACCGTCCGGTCTATTGCAGCGAATGCTTCGCCAAGATGCGTGAGCAGGGCTGATTGAACAATTTCTGATTCTGAATTTGTCTCTTGCCAAAAAGCGGCGCCTGTTTTCAGGCGCCGCTTTTTGCTGTCAGTCTTTGCTAAAGGCAAAAAGCAGACCGGGAGGAAACTCCCGGTCTGCTTTCTTTCTGGAGGTGACACCCGGATTTGAACCGGGGAATCAGGGTTTTGCAGACCCTTGCCTTACCACTTGGCTATGTCACCATACACTGTATTTTCATGAGCACTCACAAGTGCTTATTTAGAATACCGCAAATCTGACGATTTGTCAAGATGAAATTTTGGTCGAATCCGCCGAAAGCCGAAAAAGACGCTTCCGGGTGGTGAAAGCTGTGTGGAACAGACACAAAAAAGCCGGGACTTTCCCGCGACGATTGGGCGGGATGATGCTTTACAGCCGGGACGAGGAGGGCTAAAATAAAGGTAATAAACGGTCTGCGAAAAGTGGATCCCACAGTCAGGAGGGCATTTTATGGTTTCTCAGCGGATGCTTCAGCTGGGCACGGCACGCTCCGTGATCCGGGAACTGTATGAATACGGCCGCCGGCGGGCGGCAGAAGTGGGCGCGGAAAATGTGTTTGATTTCTCTCTGGGGAATCCCAGCGTTCCCGCCCCGGCCGAGGTAAACGAAACCGCCATCCGGCTGCTGCGGGAGCAGGCGGACACCATCCACTGCTATACCAGCGCCCCCGGCGACACCGGCGCCCGGCAGCGGATTGCGGATTCCCTGAACCGCCGCTTCGGGGAGAAATATACCCCGGCGGAACTTTATCTCACCGCCGGCGCGGCAGCCTCCCTCTGCTGCGTCTTTGGCGGATTGACCTGCCCCGGCGACGAATATATCCTCTTTGCCCCCTATTTCCCGGAATATCAGGTATTCATTGAGGGCGCAAAGGGTAAAATCAAGGTAATCCCGCCGGAGATTGAGCATTTCCAGATTGACTTCGCCGCCTTTGAGCAGGCGGTGACCTGCCGCACCAAGGGTGTGGTCATCAACTCCCCCAACAACCCCTCCGGCGTGGTGTATTCCCGGCAGACGCTGGAAACGCTGGCGGCCATCCTCCGGGCCAAAGAGGCGCTCTACGGCCATCCCATCTATCTGATTTCCGACGAGCCGTACCGGGAGATTGCCTTCCACGGGGTGGAGGTGCCCTGGGTGCCGCAGATTTACAAGGACACCATCGTCTGCTATTCCTACTCCAAATCCCTGTCCCTGCCGGGAGAGCGGTTCGGCTATGTGCTGGTGCCGAAGCAGGTGACGGACGCCGACGCCGTCTATGCCGCCGCTGCCGGGGCAGGGCGCTCTCAGGGCTATGTCAATGCCCCCAGCCTGTTCCAGCAGGCGGTGTCCCGCTGCTGCGACATGACTGCCGACATCGGCATCTACGAGAAAAACGGCGCCCTGCTGACGGAGTCTCTCCGGGAAATGGGCTACCATGTGGTGCAGCCCGACGGTGCCTTCTATCTCTTCCCCCGTTCTCTGGAACCGGATGATATGGCCTTCAGCGAGCGTGCCAAGGAGTTTGACCTGCTGCTGGTGCCTGGCAGCGGCTTCGGTGCCCCCGGACATTTCCGCATCGCCTACTGCGTCCGGCCGGAGATGATTCAGCGGGCGCTGCCCCGGTTCCGGGCGCTGGCGGAATCCTACGGCAGGTAAGTGCGCAGATTCCCTGCATCAACGGCGGGAAAAGACGTTTTCGACATGCAGCAGCCTGAGACTGTCGATAAAGTGGCAAATTCTCCGCACCGGTAAGGAAGGGTGTGCGCGGGAAACCCAAGAAGGGTGTCGTTCCCCCGTCTCGAGCCGCCCCGCAACCACGCCCC
>CAKUBJ010000037.1 GCA_934636905.1 uncultured Dysosmobacter sp.
CCTTACACCGCCCTGCTGAATCTGGAGTCCCTGTTCATCGCCAAGGGCACCAACAGCCCCGCCGGCGCCCGTCTGTTTGTCCGCTACATCACCGGCGGCGCTGACGGCACCAGCGAAGGCATGAAGCCCTTCAAGAAGGAAGGCAACTGGCCCGTCCGGGACGACGTGGAGGATAAGAAGAACCCCGCCAAGCTCAGCGAGCTGGGCGCCCGGGCCAACGACCTCAGCGCCATCTATGAGATCTATCCTGACGTGCAGGATATGTGGACTTACTGGCTGTCCAAGAACCCCAAGATGAAGTAAGCCCCGGCACTGATGAGTATCTCCCTGCCCCGGGACGGCGGCTCGCCGCCGTCCCGGATGCAGGTTGTCCGGCAATTTCCCCAACCCCAGGGCTTCGGCAGCCGCTGCCCGGAAACGCGGCGCACAGACAGGAGGCATTATGAACCGAGATTACGAAAAGGAACTTCACCGCGCAGAACAGGAAAAAGCACGCGCCCAAAAAGCCGATTCCTTCTGGAACGCCTTCCGGCTGACGGAGAACGGCCATGTGAAAAGCACGCTGCTTCTGAACTCCTTCTGCCTGTCCATTCTGTTCCTTGCCGTTTATTTTGCCGCCTTCTATCTGCTGACTGACCCCATCCATCACCTGCTCTCTGCGGCGCCCCGCGCCGTGGAAAATCTGGCAAACGCCCTTCTTCCCGCTGCTGTGGGCACGGCGGCCTGCGCGCTGGCGCAGCTGTTCTGCCATCCCCGGACGGTGCTGGCCGCCTACCTGTGGCTGCTGGCGCTGGCGCTGGCCAGTCTGATTGCCATGCTGCTGATTCTCCGGGGGCAGGAAGGAACCTCTCTGTTCCTGAGCCTGTATACCATGCTGGTGCCGGCGCCGCTGGTTCTGGGCATCGCCGTCTCCCTGTGGCTGCTGCGCCGGAGGGCGTAACCTCTCACTCGTATATAACAGAAAAGGCTGTGAAACTATGATCGACACCGTACTGTTTGATATGGGCGGAACTCTGGAGGACATCCATGTGGATGACGAGAGCCGCCGCGCTTCCATTCAGGGCGTGCTGGATATTCTCCATGCCCACGGCATTGACCTCCATCGGGATTTCGATGCCGTGTCCGCCGCTATAAACGATGGTTGGCAGCGCTACGGCGCGTACCGAGATCCCCGCCAGCGGGAACTGAAGCCCACGGAAATCTGGGGCAGCTTTGTCCTGACGGACTTCGGCCTGGACGAGGAAGCCGTAGCCCCCTATACCGAAGAACTGGCGCATATGTGGGAAATCACCCACTATCACCGTGCCCTCCGCCCCCACGCAAAGGAAATGCTGGAGGGACTGAAGGGTCTTGGCATGAAGCTGGGCGTTATCAGCAACACCGCCAGCCTTTATCAGGTCTTTGACATTCTGGAGGAATACGGCATCCGGGACTATTTTCAGGATGTAACCCTTTCCTCCGTCACCGGCTACCGCAAACCCGACCCCAACATCTTTCAGGTTTCCCTCAGGCAGGTGCAGTCCCGGCCGGAGCACTGCGCCTATGTGGGGGATACCATCTCCCGGGATGTCATCGGCCCCATCCGCATGGGCTTCGGCGCCACCTTCCACATTGACTCCTACCTGACCCGGCTGAAGGATACCGATGTCCCCCCGGACATTCACCCCACCTACAGCGTGCAGGATCTCTACGAGGTGTATACTATCCTGCGGGACGCCCGCTGACTTTGCCCCGCCCCTCTCACGGGGAGCCGTCATCAGACTGTCCCTGCGGGAGTCAACGGCCGGAATCGCGGCTGCGGAAGCCATGATTTCGGCACGGCAAACATATGCGGACAACAGCATCCGCTTTCCGCGATTTCTCAAAAATGCAAAAGAACCGCAGGGATTCCTGCGGTTCTTTTCCTGTTATGGCCGGCAGCCCCCGTTCAGGCAAACCCCCCGGCAGGCATCGCAAAAGCACGGCAGCCTGCCGGGGGTGAACTCTTTATACTGCTTTCTCCGAGGACATAAGAGGCCGCTTTCCGTGGATTACACAGAGAAAAGCAGGTCGCTGTACACCGGGAAGGGCCACTGATTCCGGGGCATCCGGGTTTCCAGCCGGTCTGCCAGCCCCCGGGCCTTTTCCATATCCGGCACCAGAACGGTGTGGCAGAAGCCCATGGCCTTCTTTGCATCGGCGGGGATCTTCTCCAGATCCCGTTCCAGCTTGTCCGCAGCGGAAAACAGCTTATCCGTCAGCTGACCCAGTTCCCGGGCCGCAGTGTCATCCGCCTTGTGGCTTACGCCCATCTGCTCCTTCTTCCAGCCCCGTTCACACAGTTCCGCCCCATAGCCGGAAACGGCAGGCAGAATCTGCCGCCGCAGCATATCCGCCATGGTGCGGGCCTCAATGGTGAGGACGGTGGTGTAGTTTTCCATGTGGATCTCCGCCCGGGCGTTGATCTCTTCCTTCGTGTAAATGCCCCGGCGGACAAAGAGATCCACGTTTTTCTTCGCCGTATAGACCGGCAGGGCGTCGGCGGTGGATTTCAGGTTGCTGAGTCCCCGCTTTTCCGCCTCGGCGATCCATGCGTCGTCGTAGCCGTTGCCGTTGAAAATGATGCGCTGATGGTCGGTAAAGACCTTCTTGATGAGTTTTTCCAGATCCGCCTGAAAATTTCTGGACTTTTCCAGCTGGTCGGCAAACTGCTGCAGCTCCTCCGCCATAATGGTGTTCAGGGCGATATTGGGGCCTGAGATGGACTGGGAGGAACCCAGCATCCGGAACTCGAACTTGTTGCCGGTAAAGGCCATGGGGGAGGTGCGGTTCCGGTCGGTGTTGTCCTGAGGGATGGGAGGCATGGCGTCAATGCCGATTTGCAGGGTGCGTTTGCCCTCCTCCCTGAACTCCGTGCCGTGGATGATGGACTGCACCACGGCGTCCAGATCGTCTCCCAGGAAAATGGACATCACGGCAGGCGGTGCCTCCGATGCCCCCAGACGGTGGTCGTTGCCGGGGAAGGCCACCGTGGCCCGGAGAAAGTCCTGATACTCGTCCACACCCTTGATAAACGCCGCCAGAAACAGCAGGAACTGGGCGTTCTGGCCGGGGGTCTTCCCGGGCTTAAAGAGGTTTTTGCCGGTATCGGTATTCAGCGACCAGTTGTCGTGCTTGCCGGAGCCGTTGACGCCGGCAAAGGGCTTCTCGTGAAGCAGGCACACCATGCCGTGGCGGTCGGCGATTTTCTTCATGACCTCCATGGTCAGCTGGTTGTGGTCGCAGGCGGTGTTGGCATCGGTATACACCGGCGCCATCTCATGCTGGGCGGGCGCCACCTCGTTGTGCTTGGTCTTGCTGTAGATGCCCAGCGCCCAGAGGTGCTCATCCAGATCCTTCATGTAGGCGGCCACCCGGGGGCGGATAGCGCCGTAATAGTGGTCGTCCAGTTCCTGTCCCCGGGGAGGCTTGGCGCCGAAGAGGGTGCGGCCGGTCATCCGCAGATCCTCCCGCTGGCTGTACATGGCCTTATCCACCAGAAAATATTCCTGCTCCGGCCCCACACAGGGGATGACCCGGCGGCTTTCCGTGTCTCCGAACAGCCGCAGAATGCGGATGGCCTGCCGGCTCACATCCTCCATGGAGCGCAGCAGCGGCGTCTTCTTGTCCAGGGCGTGGCCGCCGTAGGAGCACAGAATGGTGGGGATGCAGAGGGTACCCTCCTTGATAAAGGCAAAGGAGGAGGGGTCCCACGCCGTATAGCCCCGGGCTTCAAAGGTGGCCCGCAGGCCGCCGGAGGGGAAGGAGGAGGCGTCCGCCTCGCCCCGCACCAGATTCCTGCCGGAAAACTCCAGAATCACCCGGCCGCCCTCGGCGGGGGCAATGAAGCTGTCATGCTTTTCCGCGGTGATGCCGGTCATGGGTTGGAACCAGTGGGTATAGTGGGTGCAGCCCCGCTCCACCGCCCAGGTCTTCATGGCCCCGGCGATTTCGTTGGCGGTGGACAGTTCCAGCGCCGCCCCGTCGGTGACGCAGCGCTTCCACGCCTGATAGCAGGCGTCGGACAGCCGCTCCTTCATGGTTACTTCGTTGAATACCTGACTGCCGAACAGTTCCGGCAGCTTTTTTTCGCTCATATTGAATCCTCCCGCTGCGTATTCTTCCGTATGAACTCTATCCTACCATAAATCCGCCCAAACGCAAGCAAAACCTGCTGTCTGCGTCTCCGGAGATTTTTTCTTTTTTGCCCCGGTGGAATCTTTCCATTCCCGGTTTCCTGTGATATACTTCTATCTGACATTCTAAAACAGGGATAAAGGGGCGTTCACCATGGGAGCCATCGGCTTTGACAATCAGAAATATCTCACCACCCAGTCCGAACAGATCAAAAAGCGGATCCATCAGTTCGGCGGCAAGCTGTATCTGGAATTCGGCGGCAAGCTGTTTGACGATTATCACGCTTCCCGGGTGCTGCCGGGCTTTGCGCCGGACAGCAAGATCCGGATGCTTCAGCAGTTGAAGGACGACGTGGAAATCGTCATTGCCATCAATGCCGGGGACATTGAAAAAAACAAAATCCGGGGGGATCTGGGCATCACCTACGACGAGGATGTCCTCCGGCTCATTGACATCTTCCGGGACATGGGACTGTATGTAGGCAGCGTGGTGCTGACCCGCTACAGCGGGCAGGCTGCGGCGGACACCTTCCTCCACCGGCTGGAACATCTGGGAATCCGCTGCTACCGGCACTATCCCATTGCCGGCTACCCCTCCGACGTGGCCCACATCGTCAGCGACGAGGGGCTGGGGAAAAACGACTACATTGAAACCAGCCGCTCCCTTGTGGTGGTGACGGCTCCCGGCCCCGGCAGCGGGAAGATGGCCACCTGCCTCTCCCAGCTCTACCACGACCACAAGCGGGGCATCGAAGCGGGCTACGCCAAATTTGAAACCTTCCCCATCTGGAACCTGCCCCTGAAGCACCCGGTGAACCTGGCCTACGAGGCCGCCACCGCCGATCTGGACGACGTGAACATGATCGACCCCTTCCATCTGGAAGCCTACGGGGAAACCACCGTCAACTACAACCGGGACGTGGAGATCTTCCCGGTGCTCAACGCCATTTTTGAGAAGATTCAGGGGCATTCCCCCTATAAATCCCCCACGGACATGGGGGTCAACATGGCCGGCTTCTGCATTGTGGACGACGAGGTGTGCCGCGCCGCCTCCCGCATGGAAATCCTGCGGCGCTATTACACCGCCCGGATGGAACTGGTGCAGGGCAAGGGACGGGAAGAAACCGTCCGCAAGCTGGAACTGGTGATGCGGCAGGGGGGCGTCACGCCGGACATCTGCCCCGCCGTGGCGGCGTCTCTTGCCAAGGCGGAGGCCACCGGTGCGCCGGCAGGCGCCATGCTGCTGCCGGACGGCCAGGTGGTCACCGGCAAGACCTCCGGCCTGCTGGGGGCCGCTGCGGCGCTGCTGCTGAATGCCCTGAAGGCGCTGGGGGGCATCGGGGATCAGTTTGAACTGATTTCCCGGCAGGTGCTGGAGCCGGTCTGCCACCTGAAAACCACCTATCTGGATCACCGCAACCCCCGGCTCCACACCGACGAGGTGCTGCTGACCCTTGCCATCTCCGCCCTGACCAATCCTCTGGCGGATCTGGCCAAACAGCAGCTGCCGGGACTGCGGGGCAGCGAAGCTCACTTCTCCGTCATCATCAGCGAGGAGGATCTGAAAATCTTCAAGCGGCTGGGGGTGCGGGTCAGCTGCGAGCCGAAGTACGAAACCAAGCGGCTCTATCACCGGTAACCCGGGGCATCCCGCCCTCCGGCGTCAGACGGCACAGACAGCGGCCAAGCGCCGGTACCCTTTGAAATCCATGAAACGGCAGAAAACCCACGGGGACACCCGTGGGTTTTTTGTAGCGGCCTCCGTCAGAATCAGGTGTGGCGTTTGATGCCGGGATGTGGTATACTGAAGAAAGAATCCGAAATGTCCCTTCCGGCTCGTCCCTGCCGTTTCCCTGATGCCGCAGAAGACGCCGGAGCGGAATATCCAAAAGGAGGCGCGTATCATGATGTGCTGGATCTGGCTGGGTGCCATGATTGTGTTTGGAATTCTGGAAGCCGTTACCGCCGGGCTTGTGTCCATCTGGTTCGTGTGCGGCAGCGCCGCAGCACTGCTGGGGGCGGCACTGGGGGCGGCGCTGTGGCTTCAGATGGTGCTGTTTCTGGTGGTTTCCGCCGCCGCGCTGGCCGCCACCCGCCCGCTGGCCCGGAAAATGCGCACCGAGGCCGTCCCCACCAACCTTGACCGGGTCATTGGCGCCGCCGCCCGGGTCACGGAGGAAATCGACAACGACGCCGGTACCGGCGCAGTCTATGTAGAGGGCAAAACCTGGTCTGCCCGCAGCGCCGACGGCTCCGTCATCCCCATAGGCACTCAGGTCACGGTGGGACGGATGGAAGGGGTCAAACTCTTCGTCACCCGGGCACCGGTGCCCTGTGAGCGCTGACTGCACAGGCGAGAGACGCCCCACCGGCGGCTTCCAGCCGACACCGTTTTGCCTGTTCGCAGGTCAAGGCGGTATCGGCCCTGCCGAGATCGCCATGGCGGACGCTCTGATGGGAGAGATCTCCCCTGCCATGGCCAATGCCGTATCCTCCAGCAGCGCACACCGTGTACTGATCCCCATGAATCTGTGCAATACCTATATCGCCGGCGTAAGCACCGCCTCCGGCGCCATTCTGGAAGATGCCATGGCGCACATCTGCACACTTCTGGAAAGAGAGGAACCGTTTTGATGCATTCTCCGAAAAAAAGATCTCTTTCCTCGGAAGAGATCCGCAAAATCACCTATTCCGCCCTCTACCTTGCCATTGCCCTGGTGCTCCCCTTCCTCACCGGGCAGATCCCGGAGATCGGCTCCATGCTCTGCCCCATGCATATCCCGGTGCTCCTCTGCGGGTTTGTCTGCGGCTGGCCGTGGGGGCTGGCAGTCGGCTTCGTCTCTCCGCTGCTGCGCTCTCTTCTGTTTGGTATGCCTACCATGTTTACCGCCATCGCCATGGCTTTTGAGATGGGTGCATACGGCGCTGCGGCAGGCTTTCTGTATCGCGTTCTCCCCAAAACACGCTGGCGTGTTTTCCCCGCTTTGCTGATTTCCATGGTATTGGGACGTCTCGTCTGGGGCGGAGTACAGTTTCTGCTGGCTGGGCTGCAGAATACCACCTTCACTCCGGAACTTTTTCTGGCCGGTGCGGTGATGAACGCCATCCCCGGCATTCTTCTGCAAATCATTCTCATCCCGGTAATCGTGCTTGCTCTGGAGCGGGCAAAGCTGGTGCTGAACAAGTGATGGGCGGAGGGATTCTATGATGGATTTTCAGAATTGTCTGATGCGGCAGATCAGCCGTCATCCTTCCATGCGCCCGCAGGATCTGGTCAAGCTGTGTTATCAGGGGGCCTATGGTGCAGAGCATTTGCTGCGGGATCCCATGCAGGCAAAAGACCGGCTGGAAAGAGAATTTGCCGGCACAGAAGCCGCTGACACGGAATTGTACGAAATCATTTCCCCCCGCATCTGCCGTGTCAATCTGGCAGCCTGGAAGTACCGCCGGCTTCCTGCTGAATGGCTGTTCAGAATGTTCGCCCAATCGGCTCTTGCCCGCGGAGATGATTCGGATGTATTTGCGGCGTATCTGGAAACCGCCGGGAAACTCGTGGAACAGGGAAAGACGGCTTTTTCACTTTCCGACTGGAAACGCTATCTGGAGGATTACAAAGCCGCCGGCATAAACCCGGTGCACCACAGCGAATCTTACCGGAAAAGCGAATCCCCTTCCTACCGCATCATAGATTGTCAGTTTCTCCGTTCCCTGCCGCTTCTTGAAGAAATTGCACGGAGGGCAAAGGACGGGCAGGTTTTTGTAATTGCCATCGACGGCCGGGCGGCTTCCGGGAAATCCACGCTGGCAAAATTGCTGAAGCAGGTCATCCATGCCGACATCGTGCAAATGGACGACTTCTTTCTCCCTCCGGATCTGCGCACGGAGGCGCGATATCTCACACCGGGCGGGAATGTCCATTACGAGCGTTTTCTGGAGGAAGTCGTTCCTTATATAGCAAAACCCCAGCCTTTTTCCTACAGTGTGTTTGATTGCAGCCGAATGGATTTCAACGGCAGGAAGACCATCGGAAGCCCGCAGTTCCGCATTGTGGAAGGCTCCTACAGCTGTCATCCCCTCTTTGGCCGGTATGCGGATCTGACGGTATTTCTGCAGGTGGAACCGGCGGAGCAGATGCGGCGCATTCTGACCCGCAACGGGGCGGAAATGGCGGAAGTATTCCGGAGCAAATGGATTCCGCTTGAGGAGGCCTATTTTCAGCACGACGCCATTCCGGAAAAAGCGGATCTCCGGTTATAACATCTGCATCCGGCAAAACGGGGACGTAACCCCACGGAGGACAATGCAGGCCTCTTCCGCCGACACAGTCCCCCCTTCGGCCGGCAGTGCAGAAAAACGAAAAAGGGACGTCCTTCCGGACGTCCCTTCAGCGTGTCGAAAAAGTCTTTTCGCCCCGCTGAACCAGTTTTCAGAACTTTACAAAAGTTCTGAAAACTGCAAATTTTAATGGCGCAGGGCACCCCTCTTGGGTTTCCCGCGCACACCCTTCCTTACCGTTGCGAAAAACTCTCCACTTTATCGACAGCCTCAAAGGGACGTCCTTCCGGACGTCCCTTCATTTTGGGTCTGTTAACCGATCTTGTTGAGTTTCAGGGTCATAGCGCTCTTGCGATGAGCAGCCGTGTTCTTGTGCAGAACGCCCTTGGCAACAGCCTGATCGACCTTCTTGACTGCGACCTTGTAAGCGCCATCGGCCTCGGTGCGATTGCCTTCTGCGGCAGCCGCCTCGAACTTCTTGATGGCGGTCTTCAGTTCGGACTTCGCAGCCTTGTTGCGCGCATTGCGAACCTCACCGATCAGAACACGCTTCTTGGCAGACTTAATATTCGGCAAACCAAACACCTCCTTATGGCATTTCTTGGCGCGGCTTCAGATTTTCCACCGTGCAGTATGATATTTTAGCAGAGAAGCATCGAAAATGCAAGTCTTTTTTCAATTTTTCTTTGATTATTTGCATATTGCGGATATCTCGGCAAATGCTAATCCCAAGACCACAAGATTTTGTATGAGGAGGGGCGCCGTTTGTATACGAAACGCACGGATCTGGCCATTGAAGCCCGGGAATTGTGGCAGGAGTCTGCCGGAAAGACAACCAGACTCCCGGGGGTAAAGGCCGGGGAAGGAAAGCTGCACGGGTATCCTGTCACCCGGGTGGACATTCTGGATCGCCGGGGAGAAGAGGCGCTGGGGAAGCCTGCCGGCAGCTACCGGACGCTGGATCTCACCGCCTTTTGGCAGCAAGGGGAGGGCTTTTTTGAACGGGCTGTCCACGCGGTGGGACAGCAGCTGCGGGAACTGATTCCGGACAGCGGAGCGGTGCTGGTGGCGGGATTGGGGAACGCCGCCATGACGCCGGACGCCATCGGCCCTCTGACGGCGGACAGCGTGCTGGTGACCCGGCACCTGATCCGCGCCCAGCCGGCGCAGTTTTCCGGCTTCCGGCCGGTGGCGGTGCTGCGCACCGGCGTTCTGGGGGACACCGGTGTAGAGTCCGCAGAGGCGGTGCGGGGGCTGACGGCGCAGGTGCGCCCCGCCCTCATTATTGCCGTGGATGCGCTGGCCTCCCGCCGGGCAGGCAGGGTGTGCACCACTGTCCAGCTCAGCGACACCGGGATTGTCCCCGGCAGCGGCGTAGGCAATCACCGGGCAGCGCTGAACCGGGAGACGCTGGGGGTGCCGGTGATTGCGGTGGGGGTGCCCACAGTGGTGGACGCCGCCACGCTGGCGGCGGATCTGCTGGAAGAGTCCGGCGTGGAAAGCCCCGAGCCGGAGCAACTCCAGGGCAGCGCCCGGAATCTGATGGTCACGCCCCGGGACATCGACCGGCAGGTGCGGGAGTTAGGCAAGGTCATCGGCTACGGCATCAACTGGGCCTTGCAGGATCTGGAAATCGAGGAAATAGACGCCCTGCTCTCCTGATTTGGCCTGCGGGTTTTGTCCCGTCCGCTGCCCCCTGCGTCAGCGGTTTTTCCGGCCGATTCCGGCAAAAGGAACGCACGCTGACAGGAACCGAGAAAAAAACCTTCTGTTTAACAAGATTGTAGCTGCTTGTTCATAGTTTGTTCATGACTATTGCTATCGTTTCAGTTATGGTTAAGGCAACAGGATCAGACAGCCTTATTTTGACTTTTCAGGAGGGGTTTTTTATGAGGCAATTTTTGAAAAAGCGTGTCCCGGCGTTCCTGCTGACGCTGGTGATGATCACGACGCTGGTTCCCATGGCGTCCGCAAAATCTTCGGCGGATATTGAACTGGAAGTAGATGCAGGAGACTCCACCTATTTTGATGAGGAAGCATTCAACAAATTCTATGACGACAACTGCTCCGGTTCCTTCCAGTATGTGGAATTTTCCGTGTCGGAGAGGAACTTTGACCGGTTCGAGGGCAGCCTTTCCCACGGCACCAAGAGAAGTTCCAAGTCCATCAGCTATGCCAAATTCACCAACTCTGATTTTTACTATAACGACAGCGATTACGGTGATTATGAGTTGGGTCGGCTGATTCTCTCCGCAGATGAGGATGCCGATGACGATACGCTGGAAATTGACTTCACGGTCTACGGCGAACACAAAAATAAGACACAGGAAGAAAGCGGCACACTGCGCCTGACCGTCAACGGCGGCTCCTCCGGCGGCACCGTCAGCTATTCCGTGAAGCCCGGTGAGGAATTGTCCTTTGATGAGGACGATTTCCAGAAACTCTACGATGACAGCAGCTGCACCGGCAGTTTCAAGTATCTGGAGTTTGACCGCCCCAGTTCCTCCGACTACGCCAATTACAGCATCTACTCCCGCTACGGCAGGAAGAACGAAACCGAGTTCTCCCGTTCCGACTTCAGCAATACCACCTTCGGCTACAGTGACTATTCCGGCGGGGACTACGACCTCAGCGACCTGAGCCTCGTGACGGACAGTTCCTTCACCGGCACCATCACCCTGACCTTTACCCTGTACGGCGGCACCGGCAGCAAGACCAATCAGAGCGCGGACGGCACCCTGAAAATCACCGTCAGCAAGTCCGGCTCCACCTCCTCCAAGGGGGACATCAACTACACCGTCAAGGCCGGTGAGGAAGTGTCCTTTGACGAGGACGATTTCCAGAAACTCTATGACAAGAGCAGCTGCACCGGCAGCTTCAAGTATCTGGAGTTTGACCGCCCCGGTTCTTCCGACTACGCCAAGGGCACCATCTACTCCCGCTACGGGAAGAAGAACGAAACCGCCTTCTCCCGTTCCGACTTCAGCAACACCACCTTCGGCTACAGTGACTACGCCGACGGGGACTATGACCTCAGCAACCTGAGTTTTGTGGCGGACAAGTCCTTCACCTCCGGCAGCATTACCCTGAACTTCACCCTGTACGGCGGCACCGGCAGCAAGACCAACCAGAGCACCACCGGCACCCTGAAAATCACCAGCGGCAGGTCGTCCGGTTCTACCACCGCCAAGGGGGACATTACATACACCGTCAAAGCCGGCAGCGAGGTTTCCTTTGACGAGGACGATTTCCAGAAACTCTACGACAAGAGCTGCAGCGGCAGCTTCAAATATCTGGAATTTGACCGCCCCGGCACCGATTACACCAGTGCAGGCTCCGTCTATTCCCGCTACGGGAAGAAGAACGAAACCGCATTCTCCCGTTCCGACTTCAGCAACACCACCTTCGGTTACAGCGACTATGATGACGGGGACTATGACCTCAGCAACCTGAGTTTCGTGGCGGACAAGTCCTTCTCCGGCAGCATCACCCTGAACTTTACCCTGTACGGCGGCACCGGCAGCAAGACCAACCAGAGCACCACCGGCACTCTGGTTATTACCACCGGCTCCGGTTCTTCCGGCAGTCTTTCCTTCTACGCCGGCAATATCCGCCTCAGCACCACTGCCGGCTCGGCACTGCAGATTAACCCCAACGACATTGCCCGCTATTTCAAAAAGGTTTCCGGCGGCAGACTGATGTATGTAACCCTCACCAGCCTCCCCACCACCGGCACCCTGTACTACAATTACTACGGCACCAGCAAGTACGGCGTTTCCACCCGCACCCAGATGACCACCTCCAACATTGTCGGCAGAATCTTCTCCTTCAGCCCTGCCGCCAATACGGAGTATGCGCTCTCCGAACTGACCTACATCCCCAGCGGCGCCAATTACTGCACTCCCATCAGCTTCGTAGCCTATGGCGATAACGGTCAGTCCGCCTCCGGCACCATCCTCATCAGCGTCACCAACAAGGCGGTGCCCGAGATTTACAGCGTCACCGGCAAGGGCACTTCCGTGAACTTCCCGGCCTCCTCCATCAGCGCCGCCGTGTCCACCGCCACCGGTGCCACCCTCAGCGGCATCCAGCTGCTGGATTTGCCCTCCGCCTCCAAGGGCACCGTATATGCCGGCTCCGTCGCGGCCAACACCACCAGCCAGTACAGCTATGACACCATCAGCCAGCTGCGTTTTGTGCCTGCCAGCACCTTCACCGGCTCCGTCACCCTCCCCTATGTGGCACTGAACAGTAACGGTACCGCCCTTGGCATCGGCCAGTTCTCCATCGGCGTGGTAAGCAGCGTGAAGAAGTTCAGCGACGTGACCACCTCCACCTGGTGCTACAAGTACGTCACCGAACTTTCCGGCGACAGCATCATCTCTGGCTACAGCAACGGCTCCTTCCAGGAGAAGAACACCATCACCTACGGCGCGGCGCTGAAGCTGATTATGCTGGCCGCCGGCTACGGTGAGCAGGCCCCCACCGTGAAGGGCAGCACCTTCAGCGGCTATCTGGCCAAAGCCAAGGCGGACGGCCTCGTCTCCGGCAATCCCAAGCTGAACGGCCCCATTACCCGGCTCCAGATTGCCCAGATTGCCGCCAAGGCCATGAAGCTGTCCACCAGCGGCCTGTCCAACAAGAAGCCCTTCACCGACACCAGTGACGTCTATGTGCAGGCACTGAATGCCGCCGGCATCATCGAGGGCTACTTCTCCAACGGCAGCAGCACCTACAAGCCCAACAACACCCTGACCCGTGGGCAGGTTTCCGCCATCGTGTGGAGAATGCGGAACTACGAAAAGTAATTTCTCCAAAGCAGAATACGGTTTGTATTGCAAAAGGTTCCCATCCGTCAGGATGGGAACCTTTTTTTGATCTGACGGTCAGCGCGGAAACGCTGCGGGACGGGAAGGAAAATAGTTACGAAAGAAACCCAGGAGGGGTGTCTTTCGTTTTGAATCCATAAGTTTTTCTGCCCTTGAAAAGGGCAGAAAAACTTGCCTCAGCGGGTAGAAAAGGCATTTTCGACACGCTGAGGTTCCCATCCGTCAGGATGGGAACCTTTTTCGGTCTGACGATCAGCGCGGAAACGCTGCGGGACGAGAACTTCTCGGCCTGCAAGCCGGCGGACATCCACCGGCCGGGGAATCATATGTCAATATACGCCGCAGCGGCATAGCCCACGCGGCCGTCATACTCCACCACATACCATCCCTGCCACTCGCCGCAGACCGTTACCGCCGCACCACCCGGCAGATTGGCGATGATGGTGCCGGAGGAGGACGGTGTGCTGCGGAGATTCAGGGTACCGTAGTTGACCCGGACGGTGCCCTGCACCGGTTCCATGGGCTGGATAAAGGGCAGGCCGAAGTACTCCGTCAGCGCCCGGACAAGCTGTTGGGCAATGGATTCCACATGGCCTTCAATCCACCGGGCATCGGCGTAGTTGTCGTGGTAGCCGATTTCCGCCAGCACCGCCGGGAACCGGGAGCGGGACACCTCTCCAAGATTCGCGGCGGCGCGGGTGGTCACCCTGTCCGGCAGGGGGTAAATCTCCCGCAGGTTTTCCGCAATCAGTTCCGCTCCCCGCCGGCCGCCGCTGCTGCCGGGATAGTAAAAGGCGATGATGCCCCGGGCGGTGGTTTGCGGCTCCCCGTTTCCAATGGCGTTGGAGTGCAGCGCCAGATAAAAGTCATAATAGCCGCTGTTGGCCTCCCGGATGGCGGCGGCTGCCGAGGTGTCCGGGTCGTTGCGGCGGTACCGGATGCCGTTGGCGCGGAGGTACGGCTCCATGGCGTCGGCAATCCGGTTCATCCAGTATTCCTCGCTGCCGCTGCCGGTGACGTAGGGGTTCCAGTCCTGAGTGGACGGGCTTAAATAGATGATGGGCATAAAATTCCCCCTCCCATGCAAATTCTGTCTGCCCCATGGTATGGTGTTTTTGCCGGAAACGTGCTATACTGTCCCGGATAAAACGCACAAAGGAGCAGGGCTTATGAAAATGGAGCGGGGCTATCCCGTTTATACCGTCACCCCCAAGGCGGAGGCCGCCATTCTGCGGGGGCATCCGTGGGTGTACGATGCGGAGATTCTGAGTACGGAGGGAGAAGCCGCCAACGGCGGTCTGGTGGACGTGGTCAGCAAAAAGGGGCGGTATCTGGGCACCGGGTTCCTGTCTCAGCAGTCCAAAATCCGGGTGCGGCTGATTTCCCGGAACGCCAATGACCGCTTTGACGAGGCCTTCTGGCGGCGGAAGCTGCAATGGGCCTGGGACTACCGGAAGTCCGTCATGGAACCGGCGGATCTGGACGCCTGCCGCATCATCTTCGGGGAGGCCGACGCCTTCCCCGGCCTGACGGTGGACAAGTTCCACGACCTCCTCAGCGTGCAGGTGCTGTCCGTAGGCATGGAGAACTTGCAGGATCTCCTGCTGCCTGCATTGGTGGACATTCTCCGGCAGGACGGCCAGCCTATCCGGGGGGTGTTCCTGCGGAACGACGCGGCGCTCCGGGACAAGGAGGGGCTGCCTCAGGGCAAAGGGTGGTATGCCCTCCCCGGTGAGACGGTGCCGGACAGCCCGGTGACGGAAATCACGGAAAATGGCGTCCGGTATCTGGTGGACGTGGAAAACGGGCAGAAAACCGGGTTCTTTCTGGATCAGAAGTACAACCGCCGGGCGGTAGGCCGTCTGGCGGCAGGGAAAACGGTGCTGGACTGCTTCACCCATACCGGCTCCTTCGCCCTGAACGCCGCTCTGGGAGGGGCAAAGCACGTCACCGCCGTGGATGTGTCGGAGTCCGCCGTGGAAATGGCACGGGCCAACGCGGAGCGCAACGGGGTGTCCGACAGTATGGACTGCGTAGCCGCCAACGTGTTCGACCTGTTGCCTCAGCTGGAAAAGGAGCCCCAGAAATACGACTTCATCATTCTCGACCCGCCCGCTTTCACCAAGAGCCGGAAAACCGTGGCCAACGCCATCACCGGCTACAAGGAGGTCAACTACCGGGCCATGAAGCTGCTGCCCCGGGGCGGGTATCTGGCCACCTGCTCCTGCTCCCACTTTGCCACGGCGGAGAAGTTCGAGGCCATGCTCCGCTCCGCCGCCCATGATGCCGGGGTGCAGCTGCGGCAGATCGAAGCCCGGCAGCAATGCTGTGACCACCCCATCCTCTGGGGCGTGGACGAGACGGACTATTTGAAGTTTTATCTATTCCAGGTCGTATAAATTCTGTCGAATATTGCGAAAAGGACTCGGATACTGATGCATCCGAGTCCTTTTTCTCTGCCCCTAAAATAGCGCCCCGGTGCCAAAGGGCACCGGGGCGCTGCTTTTTCAATTGGTTTTTATTGGGCGCACAAACGGAGATCAGCCGTATCCGCAGGTCACCAGTTCCCAGGCGCC
>CAKUBJ010000038.1 GCA_934636905.1 uncultured Dysosmobacter sp.
TCTATAGTTTTCAGAACTTTATAAAGTTCTGAAAACTGACTCAGCGGGGCGAAAAGACTTTTTCGACACGCTGAGGGAGGGCGTACCATCGGTACGCCCCCCCTGTGGTATTTTATCTGTTTATTCCCGGCAGGCATCCGTCAGCAGGCGGATCAATTCGTCCTTCCCCGTGCCCTTTTCTGCGGAAAAGGGCAGCAGGATATCCTGTTCCGTCAGTTCCAGCGTCTCCCGGATCAGGGTCAGCGTCGGTTCCACCTGGCTCTTTTTCAGCTTGTCCAGCTTGTTGGCTGCCACAATTTCCGGGCACCCGCTCTGGCGGAACCAGCTGTGCATCACCAGATCGTTCTCCGTGGGCTTGTGACGGATGTCCACAATCAGCACCCCGGCGGTAATGGCTTCCGCCTCCCGCTGGAAGTAGGTTTCCATCAGCCGCGCCCAGCGCTCCTTCTCCGACCGGGACACCTTGGCGTAGCCGTATCCCGGCAGATCCACCAGATAGGCCTTCCGGTCAATGCGGAAGTAGTTGATATGGGTGGTCTTTCCGGGGGAGGCGCCTACATAGGCCAGATTCTTCCGGCCAACCAGCCGGTTGATCACCGAGGACTTTCCCACGTTGGAACGCCCGGCGAAAACGAACTGAGGCAATCCGTCCCGCAGGAAATCCTTCGGCTCCCCGGCGGAGCGCACAAACTCCGCCTGATTGAAATTCAGGGGCATAGTCCCTCCTTCTTCACTGCCGCAGGGCGGCTTCCCTGCCGCCCTCCACCGTCAGAAACGCCGGGATGGCATCGGGCTTCCGCGTCTCTTTGGGGGCGCAGAACACCTCGTCAAACACCTGATCCACCGTTTCCACCGGTACAAACCGCAGTGCCGCCCGCACCGTCTGGTCAATCTCTTCCAGATCCCGGACGTTGTCCTTGGGAATCAGCACCGTCCGGATGCCATAGCGCTTGGCCGCCATGGTTTTCTCCTTCAATCCGCCGATGGGCAGCACCCGTCCCCGCAGGGTGATTTCTCCGGTCATGGCCACGCCGGCTTTGATTTTCCGCCCCGTCAGGGCGGACAGCAGCGCCGTGGCCATGGCGATGCCGGCGGAGGGGCCGTCCTTGGGCACCGCTCCCTCCGGGAAGTGGACATGGATGTCCCGGGTCTTGTAGAAGTCCTTTTCAATGCCCAGCGCCTCCGCCCGGCTTCGCAGGCAGGACAGCGCCGCCTGGGCGGACTCCTTCATCACGTCTCCCAGATTGCCGGTCAGTTCCAGCTTGCCGGAGCCTTCCATGACATTGACTTCCACTTCCAGAATCTCGCCGCCGGCCTCCGTCCAGGCAAGGCCGTTCACCACGCCGATCTCCTCCTGGTCTACATGGATGGAGGGGGGATAGGGCTGCATATCCAGCAGCCTGGGCAGTTCCTGCTCCGTCACGGGCACCCGTTTGGCCGTCCCGCTCAGCAGCCGCATATCCGCCTTCCGGCAGACGGCGGCCAGCCGCCGCTCCAGCTGGCGGACGCCGGATTCCCGGGTGTAGTCCCGGATGATTGCCCGCAGGGCGTCGTCATCTATCCGCAGAGTGCCCTTTTTCAGCCCGTGCTCCTTCATCTGCTTGGGCAGCAGGTGGTTCCGGGCAATCTGCAGCTTCTCCTCATCGGTGTAGCTGGACAGCTGGATAACCTCCATCCGATCCAGCAGAGGACGGGGGATGGTGTCCAGCGAGTTGGCGGTGGTGATGAACATCACCCGGGAGAGATCCAGCGGGATTTCCAGAAAATGATCCCGGAAGGCGTGGTTCTGCTCACTGTCCAGCACCTCCAGCAGGGCGGAGGCCGGGTCACCCCGGTAGTCGCTGCCCAGCTTGTCAATCTCGTCCAGCACCAGCAGGGGGTTCATAGAGCCGCTGCGGCCGATGGCCTCCACAATCCGCCCCGGCATGGAGCCGATGTAAGTTCTCCGGTGTCCCCGGATGTCCGCCTCGTCCCGGACGCCTCCCAGCGAGATGCGGGTCAGCTTCCGGTTCAGGGCGTTGGCCACAGACAGGGCGATGGAGGTCTTGCCTACGCCGGGAGGTCCCACCAGGCAGAGGATCTGCCCCTTCCCCTCCGGGTTCATCTGCCGGACGGCAATGGTTTCCAGAATCCGCTCCTTCACCTTTTCCAGCCCGTAGTGATCCCGATCCAGCACCTTCCGAGCCGCCTCCACATTCAGCCGTTCCCGGGTATATGTACCCCATGGCAGTTCCAGACACACATCCAGATAGTTCCGGATCACCGATGCCTCCGCGCTGACATAGGGCTGCTTGGCCAGCTTGTTGATTTCCTTTTCCAGATACCGGCGGGTTTCCTCGTCCAGCTTCAGACTCTCCAGCTTCTGGCGGTACTCGTCGATTTCGTTGTCCTCGTCCTCTCCCAGTTCCCCCTGCAGCACCCGGATCTGCGTCCGGAGGATCTGCTCCTTCTGCTGCTGCGCCAGTTCGTCCCGCACCTTGCCTTCCATCTGGCGCTGGTAGCCCAGCACGTCCCGTTCCCGGGCCAGAAAGCCGTTCAGCTTCCGCAGGCGCACCGTGGGGGAAAGTTCTTCCAGAATGGCCTGCTTGTCGTCATACCGCAGGGCAATGTTCTGGGCAATCAGGTCGGCCAGCAAGCCGGGATCCGGGCAGTCCATCACTGCGGCGAGGATCTCCTCTGCCACGTTTCCCGCCAGCTGGGCATAGTCCTGAAACAGGCTCTGGGCCTGCCGCAGCAGGGCTTCCGTTCTGGGGCCGCCCATGGCCTCCCCTTCCTCCGCCAGTTCTACATGCCCCTGAAGGTACGGCTCCGTCTGCCACAGCCGCTTCAGCCGGGCGCGGCGGCCGCCCTCCACCATAACCCGCAGGGAGTTCTGCCCCAGCCGCAGGATCTGCGTCACCCGGGAAATGGTGCCCATGGTGTAGAGATCCTGTTCGGTGGGTTTATTCACGTTGATCTCCCTCTGGGTTACCAGAAAGATCTCCTGCCCGGTTTCCATGGCCACTTCCAGCGCCTTCATGGAAATGCGGCGCTCCACGTCGAAGGTCAGGCTGGTATGGGGAAAAACCGTCAGACCCCGGAGGGCCAGAACGGGAAGGTTCAAAGTTTCAGTTTCCATAATCTGCTCCTTTCTGGAGAGTTGAAAGGGGGAAGAGGCACGCATCCGCCCCTCCCCCCTGATTTCATGATGCCGGCTGCGGCTTGGCCGCATCGCCGCGGCTCCCGCCGCGCCCGGTCTTCAGCTTCACGGAATAGTTGATCTTCTCCGGATCCCGGGTCAGTTCCGGCTCCGCCTTCCCCTCCACGCAGTCTTTGGTGACAACCGCTTTCACCACGGTTTTGTCCGAGGGGATGTCGTACATGATCTGGGTCAGCAGACCCTCCATCACCGCCCGCAGGCCACGGGCGCCGATATTGCGCTCAATGGCCTTGTCGGCAATGGCACCCAGGGCGTCGTCGGTAAATTCCAGATCCACGTCGTCATATTCCATCAGCTTTTTGTACTGCTTCACCAGCGCGTTCTTCGGCTCCGTCAGAATCCGCACCAGATCCTCCCGCTGCAGCGCGTTCAGCGGTGCAATCACCGGCAGGCGTCCCACCAGTTCGGGGATGATGCCGAATTTCAGGATGTCGTGGGGCTGTACCTGAGAGAGAAGCTGGCTGACATTCTTCTCCTTCCGGCTCTGAATGTCCGCGCCGAAGCCCATAGTCTTCTGATCCAGCCGCTGCTCGATGATCTTTTCCAGTCCGTCAAAGGCACCGCCGCAGATAAACAGGATATTTTTGGTGTTCACCTGAATGAACTCCTGATGGGGGTGCTTCCGCCCGCCCTGAGGCGGCACATTGGCCACGGTGCCCTCCACGATTTTCAGCAGCGCCTGCTGCACCCCCTCGCCGGAAACGTCCCGGGTGATGGAGGTGTTTTCGCTCTTCCGGGCAATCTTGTCGATCTCATCCACATAGATGATGCCGTGCTCCGCCCGCTCCACGTCGAAATCCGCCGCCTGCAGGAGCCGCAGCAGGATGTTCTCCACGTCGTCGCCCACATAGCCGGCCTCGGTGAGGGTGGTGGCGTCGGCAATGGCGAAGGGCACCTTCAGAATCCGCGCCAGCGTCTGGGCGAACAGCGTCTTGCCGGAGCCGGTGGGGCCCAGCATCAGGATGTTGCTTTTCTGAAGTTCCACATCGTCGCCGCCGCCGAAATAGATCCGCTTATAGTGATTGTAAACCGCCACGGACAGTGCCACCTTGGCGGCCTCCTGCCCGATGACATATTCATCCAGCACCGCCCGGATCTCTCTGGGGGTGGGCAGCTGGTCGGGAAGATCCTCCGGCAGCTCACTCTCCGGCCCGTCAAATCCGTCGTCCAGAATGCTCATGCAAAGCTGCACGCACTCATCGCAGATGCGGACGCCGGGGCCCTGAATCATGCGGTGAACCTGCTGCTCCCGCTTGCCGCAGAAGGAACAGCGCAGAACCTTCTTGCCTTCGTCGCTCATGGTATTACCTCTTTATCTCTTAGCAGTGATGATCTTATCCACCAGTCCGAAATCCCGGGCTTCTTCGGCGGTCATCCAGTGATCCCGCTCGGAAGCCGCCTTGATCTCCTCAGGGGTCTTGCCGGTATTGCCCGCCATGATCTCGTTCAGGTTCTTCTTGATCCGCAGGAAGTGCTCCACGTCGATCTCCATATCCGTGACCTTGCCCTGGGTACCGGCAGAGGGCTGATGGATCATGATCTCGGCGTTGGGCAGGGCAATGCGCTTGCCCTTGGCGCCGGAGGACAGCAGGAACGCCCCCATGGACGCAGCCATGCCCACGCAGATGGTGGACACGTCGCACTTGACATACTGCATGGTATCATAGATGGCCATGCCGTCGGTAACGGAGCCGCCGGGGCTGTTGATATACAGCTGGATATCCTTGTCGGGATCCTGCGCCTCCAGATACAGCAGCTGTGCCACCACCAGACTGGCGGTGGTGGCGTTGACCTCCTCGCCCAGGAAAATAATCCGGTCATTCAGCAGGCGGGAGAAGATGTCATAGGAACGCTCGCCGCGGTTGGTCTGCTCCACAACATAAGGGACTAAACTCATAGGAAAACCTCCTCATTCGTAACGGGGCACGCCTGCAGGCTTCCTGCGCTCTGCGTCCGAAAACGATTCCGTAAACCGATTCCGGCAGAAACGTGCCTGATAAACCATTCTCTCATGATACCACGGGCACCATGAGAGAATGTGTCGAATCTGTAAAATGTATCGAAAAAGATTCGGAATTATTCGGCTTCCTTCCCGTCGGCCTCAGTGGTTTCCTTCTCCTCCGCCTTTCCGGCGCCCTCATCGGCACTCTTCTTGGCGGCCTTCTTGGCAGGAGCCTTCTTGGGCTTCTCGGCCGTAGCGCTGTCCACCACGACGGCAACCGCCTTCTTGGACACCAGCTGATCCCGCACCTGCTCCTGAGGCAGATACTTCTTCACGGTGTCGGCGTCCATGCCGAACTGCTCGGCCATCTTCTGATACTCGGCCTCCACTTCCTCGTCGGAAACCTCAATGTTCTCGGCCTTGATGATGGCAGCCATGGCCAGATCCATCCGCACCTGACGCAGGGCAGGCTCCTTGGCATCCTCCAGCAGCTTGGCATCGTCCATGCCGGTCATCTTCTTGTAATCCTCATAGGAGAACTGGCGGCTGATCTGCGCCTTGAAGTTCTCCAGATACTGGTGTGCCTGGCTCTCCACCATAGCGTCGGGGACATCGGCGGTGATGTTCTCCGCCACCTGATTCATCAGGTTTTCCTCAAACACCCGGTCGGCATCCTTCTGGCGCTCCTCGGTGATCTTCTTCTTCAGGTCGGCCTTGAGTTCCTTCAGGGTGTCAAACTCGGAGACGTCCTTGGCGAACTCGTCGTCCATGGCGGGGACTTCCTTCTCCTTGACCTCGTGAACCTTTACCTTGAACACCACGGCCTTGCCGGCCAGATCCTTGTGATAGTCCTCGGGGAAGGTGATGTTGATGTCCTTCTCCTCGCCGGCCTTCATGCCGATGACCTGATCCTCAAAGCCGGGGACGAAGCTGCCGGAACCCAGTTCCAGATTGTGGTTCTCGCCCTTGCCGCCCTCAAAGGGCTTGCCGTCCAGGAAGCCTTCAAAGTCGATGACGGCGGTGTCGCCGCTCTTGGCTTCACGCTCCACGCTCACCAGACGGGTATTGCGGTCGGCCAGCTGCTTCAGACGCTCGTCCACATCGGCGGCCAGAACCTTGACCTCGGGCTTTTCCGCCTTCAGGCCCTTGTACTCGCCCAGCGTCACCTCGGGGTATACGGGAGCGGTTGCCTTGAAGGTGAAGCCGTCCTTGGTGACGTCCCCTTCCATCTCCACGGTGGGGTAGCCCACAACCTGCAGCTTCTCCTGCTCCACGGCAGCCGTATAGGCATCGGGGAATGCAATATTGATGGCCTCTTCGAAAAACACCTCTGCGCCGTACATCCGCTCAATCATCTTGCGGGGTGCCTTGCCGGGACGGAAGCCCGGGAGGTTAATCTTGCGGCGCATCTTCTGATATGCTTTTTCAACAGCGGCCTCGAACTCGTCGGCACCGACTTCGATGGTCAGCGCCACCTGACTTTTTTCCAGTTTCTCGCAGTTCTTAACAGTCATGTTTGTTTACTCCTCCGTTCATCATGGGTGATACTCCCCATTCTCATGGGTATATGCCCATGCAAATTCGTATTTTACCAGATATTTTTCCGGATTTCCAGTCTTTTTTCTACATTTCGCAAATTTTTTTCGGCTCAAAGCCTAAATAGTCTGCGGAGATAAGAGAAAATGCCGTTTTCCCCCGGGTTCCCTCAATCCGCCGGCGGATCACCGGCCCGTGGAGATGCCCGTAACAGCACTGCTCCACATCATAGCAGTCCAGCAGCTTCAGAATCTCCGGACACTCGTATCCCTGATACAGGGGCGGATAGTGAAGAAAGCAGAGGATGGGCTTCTCCCCTGCCGCTTTCAGGGAGGTTTCCAGCCGCAGCAGTTCCCGGTTCAGCACCTTGGCATTATGGGGTTTCCGCTCCTCATCCAGAAACCACCCCCGGGTGCCGCAGACGGCATAGTCCCCGTAGAAAAAGCAGCTGTTGTGCAGCAGTTCCAGTGTGGTGAAGCCCTCCCTTTCACAGAAGGCGTGGAATTTGGCGGCGGTAGCCCACCAGTAATCGTGGTTGCCCTTGATGAGGTATTTTTTGCAGGGGAACAGTTCCAGAAAGCGGAAATCCTCCGCCGACTCCTCCAGTGTCATGCCCCAGGAGGTGTCCCCCGCCAGCACCAGCACGTCCTCCGCCGTCAGGCGGCTCAGGGAGTCCCGGATGCGCTCCGTGTAGTTTTCCCACGCGGGGCCGAATACCTCCATGGATTTGTCGCTGTTCAGGGAAAGATGCAAATCCCCCATGGCGTACAGTGCCATCCGGTGCGCCTCCTTTCACGGCGGTTCCATGACGTCACCGCAGAAATTCCAGCACGGCCTGCTCCATGGCCTGCTTCTCCACCGTTTTATCAAAGCGGCGGGGCTTCCCCTTCAGCGCCGCCAGCCGCCGGGGCACCGGCACGCCGCTGGCACGGTGCAGCTGCTCCAGCAGTTCCACCCCGTCTCCCTCAGGGGCTTCCCCCATGGCGGTGAGCACGGCGCCGCAGAACTTGTAGGGGCTGGCGGTGGAGACAAAGACCGCCGGGGTTTCGTCACCGGAGACGGCACGGTACTGCGCCAGCACCTCCGCCGCCACGGCAGTGTGGGTGTCGATGAGATAACGGTATTCCTTCCAGTAGCGGCCGATGGTGTCCTCCGTGGCCTCCTCCGTGCAGAAGCCTCCCCAGAACGCCTCCGCCAGCTTTGTCTTAATGGCATCGGACACCTGATAGCGCCCGGTCTTTCCAAGGGCATCCATATATTCCCGCACCTCCGCGTCGTTTTCCCCGGAGAAGTGGAACAGCAGCCGCTCCAGATTGCTGGAAACCAGAATGTCCATGGAGGGGCTGACAGTGGTGTGGAAGGGGCGGTTCCGGTCATAGATGCCGGTGCGCAGGAAGTCCGTCAGCACGTTGTTGCTGTTGGAGGCGCAAATCAGCTTTCCCACAGGCAGGCCCATGCGCTTGGCGTAATACGCCGCCAGAATGTCGCCGAAGTTGCCGGTGGGGACGCAGAAGTTCACCCTGTCCCCCATGGCAATGGCCTGCTTCCCCACAAGGTCGCAGTAGGCGGAGATGTAGTAGACCACCTGCGGCAGGATGCGTCCCCAGTTGATGGAGTTGGCGGAGGACAGGAAGCAGCCCCGCCTGTCCAGTTCCTCCCGGAGCGCCTCGTCGGAGAAAATCTGCTTCACGCCGGACTGGGCATCGTCAAAGCTGCCGATGACCGCCCGGACGTCCACGTTCTGCCCCTCCTGGGTCACCATCTGCTGCTCCTGCACGGCGGACACGCCGTTTAAGGGATAGTAGACCTGAATCCGGGTCTGGGGCACGTCGGCAAAGCCCTCCATGGCCGCCTTGCCGGTGTCGCCGGAGGTGGCCGCCAGAATGCAGGCCGTCCGCGTTTCGCCGGTTTTCCGCAGGGCGGCGGACAGCAACTGAGGCAGCATCTGCAGAGCCATATCCTTGAAGGCGGAGGTGGGGCCGTGCCACAGTTCCAGACAGTAGGTGCCCTCCGTCACCTCCCGGACGGGTGCGGCGGCGGGGTCGTCAAACTTCTCCGGGCCGTAGGCGTTATGGCCGAAGGCCAGCAGTTCCTCCTCCGTGTAGTCCGTCAGGTACAGCGCCATAACCTTCGCCGCCCGATGGGCATAGTCCATGGGAATCAGGTGTTCCAGAAAATCCCGGTCAATCTGGGGAATTTCTTCCGGGGTCAGCAGTCCGCCGTCCCGGCTCAGCCCCATTTTCACGGCTTCCGCCCCGGACAGGGACACGCTTTTGTCCCGGGTGCTGTAATACTTCATATTGGTATCCTCCTTCAGAGAACTAAGTAAATGCATTTTCGATATATTCCACCCGGAGGCTGCCGCCCTCGTCATAGACCTCCGCCACGTCAAAGCGAACCGGCGCGTCCAGCTCATTGGATGCCAGATACAACTCCGCCGCGCTGCGGATCCGCTGCTGCTTCCGGCTGTCCACAAATTCCCGGGGCAGGGCAATGGCGCCCGCGCCCCGGAGTTTCACCTCCACCACGCAGACGGTTCCCTCTCTGTCCCGCGCCACCAGATCCAGTTCCCCGAACCGGCAGCGCCACTGGCTGGCCAGCAGGGTATAGCCCTTCTGCCGCAGATAGCGGGCCGCAGCCGCCTCTCCCCGGTTTCCGGCGCTTTGGGTCTTACTCATGGCGTCCGGCCTCCCATTTTTTCAGGAAGGTCCGCCGGTGCTCCGGGCAGGGGCCGTACTGATCCAGCATTGCGTAGTGCAGCCTGGTGCCGTAGCCCTTGTGCTTCGCAAACTGATACTGGGGGTATTTCGCGTCCAGTTCCGTGGATACATACCGATCCCGGCTGACCTTGGCCAGAATGGACGCCGCCGCAATGGAGGCGCTTTTCCCGTCTCCGCCTACAACCAGCCGGTGAGGGATTTCAATGGCGTACCGGCTGCCGTGATCCCGGTTGCCGTCAATCAGCGCCAGATCCGGCGGGAGGGTCAGGCCGTCAATAGCCTTCTGCATGGCCAGCATCCGGGCGTTGAGAATGTCCATTTCGTCGATTTCTGCCGCCTCCACCCGGGCTACGCTCCATGCGGCGGCCTCAGCGGTAATCCTTTCATAAAGGGCTTCCCGCTTTTTCTCCGTCAGCTTTTTGGAGTCGTCCAGTCCGGGAATTTCCAGTTCCCGGGGCAGGATAACGGCAGCGGCGTACACCGGCCCCATCAGGGGGCCTGCCCCGGCCTCGTCCACGCCGCAGACGGTTTCCGCCCCGGCGCTCCACGCCTGCCGCTCATAGTCCCAGAGTTCCATGCCCACTCCCCTCCGCGCCTGCGCCCAGACGCTTACTGTACTTCAAATTCCGCCGCCAGCGCCTTGGCCGGGCCTCCCAGACGGGTGCAGCCCGGCAAAACGACGCGATACTGTCCCGGCTTCAGGGGAGACGGATAATCCCGCCCTACCGGGCAGGAAAGCGTAATCTCTCCGCCGCCCCAGTCCACGATGTCGGTTTCTCCGTCCCACCGGGGCGTTTCCGCGGCGCTTCGCAGAGAATGCCAGCCGTCCTCCTGCCGCACCTCCAGCACATAGCTGAAGACCGGCCCGGATTCGCACAGCCACACCGCGCCGTCTGCCGCGTCATTGCGAAAGGTCAGTTCTACGGTTTCCGTATCCCCGGGCCAGACCTCCTTCACGGCGGCAAAGGTCATATTCTCCCAGTCCGGAAGGTCGTTGACCGTTTCGTAGGGGGACAATCCCGCCGCCGGCCCCCGCAGGTGCATATACATCTGTGCCGCTGCCGCCAGCAGCAGAATCAGTACGCAGGTGCCCAGCACCTGTCTGGAATAGCGGGTGAAGATTCCGGTTCCCATCCGTGTCCTCTCTGTTTATTCCGGCAGTTCCAGCGTGAACCGCCCCAGCCTGCCGCCCCGGAACTCGTCCAGCAGGATTTTTGCCATGCGTTCCGTGTCCACCTCGCCGCCGGAGACGAGAAAGCCCCGCTTCCTCCCTGCCGCTTCCAGCAGGCGGTAGCCGTAGGCGATGTCGTTCTCCTCCGTCTCCCGCCGGGGCAGCTGCGGCAGCTTGTAGGCGGCAGTCAGCGCTTCCGGGTAATGTGCCCCCAGATAGGCCATCAGGTGACAGCCAAGGGTTTCCACGTCCAGAATATCGTCCTTCACCGCCCCGGTGTAGGCAAGGTTCATGCCCACGCTCTGATCGTCAAATTTCGGCCAGAGGATGCCGGGGGTGTCCAGCAGTTCCAGATTCCGGTCAATGGGCACCCACTGCCTGGAACGGGTGACGCCGGGGCGGTCTTCGGTTTTGGCGGTCTTGCGGCCTGCCACCTTATTGATGAAGGTGGATTTCCCCACGTTGGGAATCCCCAGAATCATCACCCGCACCACCCGGCCGGTCATGCCCTTTTCCGCGTAGGCTCGGAGTTTGTCCGCCAGCAGCTGCCGGACGGCGCCGGCGAATTTCGCCGTGCCCACGCCGCTTTTGGCGTCGGATTCCAGCACGGCATACCCCTGATTCCGGAAATACTCCGCCCAGCGCTTTGTGCCCTCCGGATCCGCCTGATCCACCCGGTTCAGCACCACCATCCGGGGCTTCCCCGCCGTCAGTTCGTCCACGTCCGGGTTCCGGCTGGAAATTGGGATCCGGGCGTCCAGAATCTCGCACACCGCGTCCACATTTTTAATCTGCTCGGCAATCATCCGCCGGGTTTTGGTCATGTGGCCGGGGTACCATTGGATATTCATGACCAGATCACCCCAATCCGGCTGAAGTCCCGCTTTTCCGTGTCGTAGTTCAGACCGGGGAACAGCAGGAACGCCGCCTTGCCGATGACGTACCGGGTGTCCACGGTGCCCAGCCGGTAATCCCGGCTGTCGCTGGAGCCGTTGCGGTTGTCACCCATGACGAAGATGGAGCCTTCCGGCACCGTCAGGGGAAATTCCGTCCCCTCGGCGGTGTAGGTGGGTTCCCGGATATAGTCCTCCTCCAGCGCCTCGCCGTCCACATAGACGACGCCCTCATTGAAGTCAATATCCACCGTCTGGCCGCCGGTGGCAATCACCCGTTTGACGATGGGGTCGTTATCAAAGACGCCATCCTTCCGGAGAATTACAATGTCGCCGTACTGATAGTCGTGGTAGAACATGGAGTTGAGCACCAGCAGACGGTCCCCGTGCTGAAGGGTGTTCAGCATGGAGTGTCCGTCCACCCCCAGCATCCGGATGCCGAAGGTAAAAATGGCTACCACCACCAGCACAGAGCCAACCAGCGACTGCACCCATTCGTACAGTTCCCGGCCCCGCACCGTTTTCGTTTCTTCCTGCATTGAAAAACTTCCTTTCAGCGGCACGGGGTGCGCCGTGATTTCCTTCCCCATGGCCGCGCATACACATACAAATGCAGTATAGCAAAAAAATTGTCCCACCACAAGGGCAGCGGCGGATTTTATGACAAAAAAAGAGAGGCAAATGCCTCTCTTTTCCTGTGGGATTGAAAGCTGCTTACAGCTTCTCCTTGACCTTGGCGCTCTTGCCCACGCGGCCGCGCAGATAGTACAGCTTGGCACGGCGGACCTTACCGCTGCGAACCACCTCAATGTGGTCGATGGAAGGAGAATGGACGGGGAAGACCTTCTCCACGCCGACGCCGTAGGAAATGCGGCGGACGGTGATGGTTTCCTCAATGCCGCCATGCTTCTTGGCAATGACGGTGCCCTCAAACACCTGAATACGCTCACGGGAACCTTCCTTGACCTTGACGTGGACACGGACGGTGTCGCCCACCTGAACGTTGGTGATTTCCTTCTGCAGGGCTTCCTTGTTCAATTCCTTAATGAGATCCATGGACTTTTTCCTCCTGTTGATAGGCGTTCGTGCCGCTTTTCATGCACAATGGCGCACTTCCGGCCGGTGCACGGCAGAGGACCGCCCTTTGTAAGCCATGATAGGATAGCACAGAATCCGTCAAATTGCAAGAATTATTTCACGGTTTCTCGGGATTTTCTTCCGTTTTTCTTTCCGGCGCAAACCAGTCCGGGTGATTGTACAGTTCCGGGAAGCTGTGGAACACCCCCAGATGCTTGAAGCCCGGGAAGGTGTCCAGCTGGAGGCCGTTGATTCCCTGAAAGATGCTCTTTTCGATATTGGGGTTGGTCTTTTTCAGTTCCCGCAGCAGCAGCTTGATTTCCTGCCGCTTGCTGTGCCCCACGCCGTCCTCCGCCGCGTCCCGCTCCTCCGTGAAGCGGCAGGCGCACTGGAGAAATTGCAGGTGGTTGTAGTTCTTCCATGCGATGACGGCGTCCTCATGGACGCAGTACAGAGGCCGGATCAGTTCCATGCCGGGGAAGTTTTTGCTGCGGAGTTTGGGAAGCATGGCCTGCAGCTGTCCGCCGTAAAAAAGCCCCATGACGGTGGTTTCAATCACGTCGGAAAAATGGTGCCCCAGGGCAATTTTGTTGCAGCCCAGTTCCCGCGCTCTGGCATAGAGAAAGCCCCGGCGCATCCGGGCACAGAGGTAGCAGGGGTTCTTCTCCACGCTGACGGTGACGTCGAAAATATCGCTGTCAAAAATCGTGATGGGAATCCCCAGCAGGGCGGCGTTATCTTCAATGAGTTTCCGGTTCTCCGGCCGGTAGCCGGGGTCCATCACCATGAACACCAGTTCAAAGGGCTGGGAAGTGTGGCGCTGAAGTTCCTGCATCAGCTTGGCCAGCAGCACGGAGTCCTTGCCGCCGGAAATGCACACGGCAATCTTATCTCCCGGTTCCACCAGTTCGTACCGCTTCACTGCAGCGATAAAGGGGTTCCAGATGGATTTGCGGTAGGTTTTAATCAGGCTGCGCTCGGCAGTTTCCTGCGGTGTCAGTTCCCGGGACATACGATTTAATCCTCTCCTGTTTTTACAGCCAGATGGCTCCCAATTTCAGAATGGACGCCGCTGTCCGCCGCAGCCAGGAACGCTTCTCCCAGTCTGCCAGCGTGTAGGGGCAGCTGTCCGCCATGATGCGGTCCATATCCTCCAGCAGGTCTTCAATCACCGGCATATGGTAGAGCAGCACGGCGTCCTCATAGTGCAGCTGGAAGCTGCGGTAATCCATGTTGGTGCTGCCAATCAGCGCCGCCTCCCGGTCTGCCATGATGCTTTTGGCGTGGAGGAAGCCGGGGGAATACTTGTAAATCTTCACCCCGTGGCGCAGCAGCTCTCCCCAGTAGGTTTCCGCCACCATGTAGACAAATTTCTTGTCCGGGACGGCCGGAATCATCAGCCGCACGTCCACGCCGGCGTCTGCGGCAATGCACAGCGCCCCCTGAATGGACTCCTCCACGGCGTAGTAGGGGGTGGTGATATACAGCATCCGCCGGGCGGAGGCAATCATCTGAAGGTAAACATCCTCCGCCGGATTGTCCGGGTTGTTCAGGGGGCCGTCCTCAAAGGGCTGGCAGAACCCCTCTGCCGCCGGCGCCTCCCGGCGGGGACGGTAGTAGTCATCCTCGTTGGGAAAGCTGCGTCCCAGCATCTTCCACATCTGCATGAACTGGGCGGCAAAGCCCCAGGCACCGTCCCCCTCCAGCCGGAGGGTGCTGTCCTTCCAGTGGCCGAAGCGCTCCACCCGGTTGGCGTACTCGTCACCGATGTTGATGCCGCCGGTGTAGGCCGTATCCCCGTCAATCACCGTGATTTTCCGGTGATCCCGGTAGTTGAAGTAAAGCCGGCTGATATACTTGTGGACGGGGTTGAAAATCTCCACCTCAATGCCGGCGTCTTTCATGGCCTGAAGCGTTTTATCCGACAGCCGGGTCAGGGTGCCGAAATCGTCGATGATGAGATGGATTTCCACCCCGGCCGCCGCCCGCTCCCGCAGAACGGCGAAAATCTCGTCCCAGACGGTTCCCTCCGCCAGAATGTAGTATTCCATGAAAATATAGGTTTCTGCCTGCCGCAGATGCAGGAGAAGGTCCCGGAAAAATGCCTCCCCGTCTCCGAAATAGGCGGCGGAGGTGTTGCGGTAAAGCCAGAACTGCCGCTTCTGTAGGTAGGCCGACAGCCGCCCCCACCCGGGACTGCGGCGGGTCAGCACCGCCTGATTCATGTCGCTGAGCATCTTGGCACTCTCCCGCTGGGGGATGGGCGGCACAGGCCGCAGGCTCAGCTGCTTGGCCTGATGGGTGCCGCCCCACAGACAGAAGAGAATCATGCCGGACACCGGCAGAATCAGCAGAAGGCACATCCAGCTCAGCTTGTAGGAGGGGCTGCCGGTGCGCAGATAGACCCGCACCGCCACCACAACGCCAATTATCTGCAGAACCGCGTAGACAAAGCTGGCCTTCTCCTTCAGGAAATGCACCAGCAGCAGCGTCACCGCAATCTGCGCCAGCACCGTCAATGCACACATCAGCAGGCTGGTGGCTGCGGAAATCCGCCGCTCCGCCCGCTCATAGTTCCTGTGAGGGGTTCTGTTCATACCGTCACCTCCCGGTTCCGGCCGCCGTCCCTGCCAGACCGGCAGGGCGTTCCGGAATCCATTGGGGCGGTCAGGGAAAACCGGGCGCGGAGCCGCGCATTTCCCGCCTGCCGCCGAACACAATGATTATAGCAGGTTTTCCCCCCGGCTTCAACCGGGATTCCCGGTTTTGGCAGAAAAAGCCTGCCTGTGCAGTCCGGCCGGACTGCACAGGCAGGCTCAGCGTGTCGAAAAAGTCTTTTCGCCCCGCTGAACCAGTTTTCAGAACTTTACAAAAGTTCTGAAAACTGTAGATT
>CAKUBJ010000039.1 GCA_934636905.1 uncultured Dysosmobacter sp.
GCGCCTGCGGGCGCAGTCCCGCGCACACCCTTCCTTACCGCCGCGGAAAACTCACCACTTTATCGACAGTCTCAGGGAGGGCGTACCGACGGTACGCCCTCCCTGTGTTTCTATCGATAAAAAGCACCGGCGCAGCCATTTGGCTGCGCCGGTAACAACGATGAGGTTTTGAGAAATCAGACGTAGTTGCAGACACGGGCAATGGCCATTTCGGTAAAGCCCAGTGCCTCCGCTTTGGTTTGCTTGCCGCAGGCGGTGTCTACCACCATTTGCAGCAGTTCGCCGCCCAGATCATCCAGCGTTTTGGTGCCGTAAATCAGGGGAGAGGCGTCCAGATCGATATTGTCCTCCATCTTGGCGAAGGTCAGCTTGTTGCCGGTGAGCTTGATGACAGGGACAATGGGGTTGCCGGTAGGAGTGCCCCGGCCGCTGGAGAATACCACAACCTGCGCACCGCCGGCTGCCATGGCCGCCACGGAGGAGGGGTCGTTGCCCGGGGTGTCCATCACCACCAGACCCTGCTTGCTCTGCACCTGCTTGGCGTAGTCATAGACTGCGTTGACAGGGCTGTGTCCGCCCTTATGAATGCAGCCCAGAGACTTTTCCTCCAGTGTGGTGATGCCGCCGGCCTTGTTGCCCGGGGAGGGGTTGCCCTCCCGGACTTCCTCGCCCACCAGCCGCAGAGCGGCTTCATAGCGGTGGACGATTTCAAAGATGCGGTTATGCACCTCAGGGGTGGCGGCGCGGCGGGCCAGAATATGCTCGGCGCCGATGAACTCCGTGGTTTCGGAGAGAATGGAGGTGCCGCCTGCGGCCACAATCCGGTCACTCATCTCACCGATGACGGGGTTGGCGGCCAGACCGCTGGTGGGGTCGGAGCCGCCGCATTCCGTGCCTACGATCAGTTCGGAAATGGGGAACGCTTCCCTCTGGAGCATGGAGGCCTCAGCCACCATCTCCTTGGCGTAACGCACGGCCATGTCCACAGCCTTCAGCGTGCCGCCGGCCTCCTGAATGATGACCTGCTTGAGGGGCTTGTTGGTGCGCTCTTCAATGGCCTTGACCACCAGATCCATCTGGCAGTTTTCGCAGCCAAGGGACACCACCACCGTGCCGTAGACGTTGGGATTGGCGGCATAGCCCGCCATCACGTCCATGGTCAGCTGCTGGTCAGGGGCCACCTGAGAGCAGCCCTGCTGGTTGTTGAAGGTAACGGCGCCGGTCACCTGCTGGGCAATGATGCGGGTGGTGTCGGAAGCACACACGCTGGCAGGCAGAATCAGCACATAATTGCGCACGCCCACGCGGCCGTCGGGACGCTTATAACCGTAAAAAGTCATGGTCAGTTCCTCCTTATTCCTTTTCTTCCAGATTTTCCCGATGGCTTTCCACGTTATGGACGTGAACGTGTTCACCGGCTCTGATGCTGCAGGAGGCAATGCCGATATGCTCGCCGTACTTCACCACAGGCGCACCCTTGGGAATGTCCCGGACAGCCAGCTTGTGATAAATGGTGATGTCCTCCAGCACAGGAAGAGAAACCTCTTTGCCCTCGCAGACGTAGGTGGCCGTTTCACCCTTGGCGATGGGCTCAATGGCGACTGCCACATTGTCTCTGGGGTCAATAATCATTGCGTTACGCATGGATCGTTACTCCTTTGAAAAGATGAGCAAATTTACAGGGGGATAATCAGAGCGCCGATCAGAGCCAGCACAAAGATGCACACGGAGGAGATGAAGGAGCCCAGCGTGTAGGTCTTCAGACCGCCGGTCACGGTCAGGCCGGACATATTGGTAGCCACCCAGAAGCCGGAGTCGTTGACATGGCCAATGGAGTTGCCGCCGGACAGGCAGGCCAGAGCGAGCCACACGGGATGGCAGCCGATGGCGGGAGCAATGGTAGCCATGATGCCCATGGAGGTCATGCCGGCCACGGTGCCGGAGCCCTGAGCCACACGGAAAATCAGGCCGATGAAATAGGCCAGGAACATGGCGGGGATCACAGAGGTGGTGTTGGTGCCCAGCAGGCTTACGATGGCATTGCCGATACCGGTAGCGGTGATGACGGAGGAGAAGGAGCCGCCTGCACCGGTGATGAGCAGCACCACGCCGGCGCTCTTCAGAGCCTCACCGGCAGACTTTTCGAGGTTCTCGCGGCCAATGTAGGGCAGGCTCACCAGATAGGCGCCCAGAGTGCCCAGGGTCATGGCGACCAGCTTGTTGCCAAGGAAGCTGCAGATCAGGGGAGATTCGTCAAACATGGCGCTGCCCAGAGTGCCGAAGAGAATGCAGACCACGGGGATGACAACAGGCAGCAGAGCCATGGCAAAGGAGGGACGGGCCTTTGCATTGTTCTGGGCGGCGCGGGCAGCAACCAACTCATTGACAACGTTGGAACTGTGGTTGACGTCCTTTTCATCGTTCCAGATGCCGCGGTTGTGGATCTTGATGTAGATGAAATCGGAAACAATGACGGTGATGAAGCCGACAATCAGGCCCACAATCATCATGATGCCCAGATCAAACTTGAAGATATCGGCGGCAGCCAGAGGATTGGGAGTGGGGGGAACCACGCAGTGAGCGGTGGTGGCGCCGATGGTCAGGCAGCCGGTAACGTAGCACATCTTCATGTCGATCTTGGCGGCAATGGTGATGCCGATGGGGATCAGGATGATGAAGGTCACGTCAAAGAACACGGGGATGGACAGCACGAAGCCGGCCAGGCTCAGACCCCAGACGGAACGCTTTGCGGGGAAGGCGGAAACCAGCTTGTCGGCGATGATGTCGGCAGCGCCGCTGTCGCTCATCAGCTGACCCAGAATGGTGCCGAAGCCGACAGGCAGGCCGATGCTGGTCATCATGCTGCCGAAGCCGGAGGAGATGGTGTCCATGGTGGTCGTCAGGTCGAGGCCGCCGGCAACGCCCATGAACAGGCTGGCCAGAACCATGCCGATAGAGGCGTTGAGCTTGAGGACGATGATGCAGAAGAGAATGATCGCGATGGCGATCACCAGTGCTACAATCAGCATTGCAGGAGATACCATAGTCTTTTTTTCCTTTCTTTTCGCAGTTTGCTTTCTCTATTAAAATCAGAGTGACCGGAAGTCTGCCTGTCCGTGACAGCCACCGGATACTCGGATTTTCAGAACAGGTTGCCGTTTTCGTCAAAGGGCAGGTCGTAAGGTTCCGTGAGGATTTCAAAGTTGGGGTTGTTTTCCACCAGAGGCAGCATCCCCTCGGAAATCTCAATCACGCCGATATGGGCGGTGTTGGGAATGCGGATCATCTTCATATGGTCATGATCCTCAGCCTCAGGGCAGCACATCAGCGCCAGCTGGATGGCTTCCCGGTCGTTGTCCATAATCATGGGGATCTTCATCAGATGCAGGAAGGTGTTGGTCACGCCGGTGGGATAGGTCATTTCCAGCTTCATCCGGTTGAACAGGCGGCGTGTGGTGACATCCGCCAGACCAACCCCCTGGGCGTTGCCGTGGGTTTCGTCGGTGATGTCCAGAATGACGCATTTTTCCGCCTGAATACCGCCGGAGCAGTACTGGGGAAGCACGAAGCGGCCGGACACGTTGGGATCCATGCCGTCGCCGGAGATGTTCTTGCCGATCTTGTCCACCACCAGCACGTCGCACTTTTCAAACAGCAGGTGGGCGATGGTCTTATAGGAGATCTCCTTGAGTTTGGGTTCTTCGGTGATAATCTCCTCGGGACTCAGACCCTTGATGAGATAGGTGTCATCATAGGCGTTTTCAATAATGGCGATGCCGCCCAGCACCGGAGCGTTTTCCATGATGGTTCGGCCGTATTCCTCCACCAGTTCATGCATGATGGCAGGGCTTTGATGATGGATGCTCTCGGCGCCCTTCTGCTTGCCCAGGCCGATGGCCATCATCTTCATCAGGCCGCTTTCATAGGGGCCGCGGAAGGAGGTGTGGGGCTTGATCCGGTTGAAGAGGATGATGCCGTCCGCTTCGGAGGCGTTCTTGTCCATGAATACCGGCTGATGGCGCACGCCGGAAATGCCGATCTGAACGGTTTCCATGGAGCTCTTCACAGGGCAGCCCATGGCCTCTTCGGTGATGCCGTAATCCTTGAGGATCTGAAGCTGACCTTCGGCGGTGGCGCCGCCGTGGCTGCCCATGGCCGCCACAATGAACGGCTCGGCGCCCTTCGACTTGACAAAATCGACGATGGTGCGGGCCATCAGGGCGTTGTGGTTGATGCCCCGGCTGCCGCAGGTAATGGCAATCTTCTGGCCAGGCTGAATTTTGCCGCCGATTTCGGGGCGATCCAGTTCCCGGATAATGACACCGGGGATGTCACTTTCAGCAATGCAGGTCTTGTCAAAGTTCTGGCGAACCCTGACCATCTTCGGAATGGGGGTATCTTTGATAAGGTTGGTAATGGTTTCCATGGCTTACTCCTCTCCTGCCGCAGGGCGGCTGTTTCTTTGTAAGATTCAGCAGTTATACAGGTTTTTAATCTGAATGCCGGTATCATAATAGGACAATGCAATGGGCTTGTCCTGAAAAATAGCGTCCGTAAGAAGCTGAATGGAGCAGTAACCCTGCGCATACGGCCCCTGATCGATCAGGAACTGAACGGTGCCTTCCCGAAGGAACGCTGTGTTGGAATCCGTTATATCGAAGCCGACGATTTTTACACGGCCGGACAGATTCGCATCGTCCACTGCGCGGGCGGCACCGGCCAGACCTGCGCCGCTGACGAAAATACCGGTCAGCTGCGGAAGGACATCCAGCTTTTCCCGGGTCAGCCGGTAAACCGTGTCGCGGTTACCGCCGCCGTAAACAACAGGGGAGACGTCCACGGCGCTGTGCTGGCTGCGGAAATGGGCGAAAAAGCCCCGGATCCGTTCTTCACTGGAAATATGCAGGGGATCGACTCCCACGGAAAGCACACAACCCGCCGGAGGCATCAGCTGCTGCATCAGCGCTGCGGCGCAGAGGCCGCTCCGGTAAGAATCCTGTCCTACAAAACAGTCCCGCAGATCGGGCTCTATGTCCTCGTTATAGACAACGGTGGGGAGTTTCCCCTCCCGGACGGCGCGGAGCCGCCGGCTTACTTCCGGAGAGGCGATGCCCCGCAGGGCAAGTCCCTGCACACCGCTGGACAGCAGCCGATCCAGTGCCGCAAGATATTCTTCCGGGTTACCGGGAGAGGCAAATTCCAGCAGGGTTTCCACCCCGTGCTGCTGGGCATAGGCAATGCCGCTGTCAACGCCTTCCATCACCTGCTTCTGGAAATCCGGTTCACGGAAGGAAACCAGTACGCCGATTTTGTGTTTCTTCCGGGAGAGGTAGAAGGCCCGCCCCAGTGCATTGGGCTGAAAATCCAGTTCCTCCATCACGGCGCGTACTTTTTCGGCGGTTTCCGGTTTTACCTGTCCCCGGTTGTGCAGAACCCGATCCACTGTTCCGCGGGATACGCCGGCTTTGGCGGCAATGGATTCAATGCTTGCCATGCAAGCCCTCCTTTTGGAAAACAGAAGAATTTGTGCGCCGTGCACGTTCACGAAATGAATCAAAAAAGAAATGCGAAACAATTTCTATGAGAACTTGATCGCAACAAATAGTATAATTTCTAACAATGTAGTTTGCAATTGTAAATTTCGACAAAGAAAATGACCGCTCTTTGTGAAAAACGGAAAATAGCGGGATTCTTTTGAGGAAAATGCCTCTTTTGCAGGTGTTATGCCGAAAACCGACAGGCGGACAAAACAGGCAAACCCGGTAACCGGGAGGCTGCCTGCATGAAATCGAAAGGAAGCGGCAGCAGCGCACCGCACAGGACTTCCGGCAAGATGAAAAGCCGGTGCGGTTCCTGAGGGAATCGCACCGGCCTGAGGGCGGAAGATTACTTCCGCCTTACTTGTGCAGCAGGGGGGAGAGAGGCTTATAAATCAGGAAGCACAGCGCCACGTCCAGCATCCCCTTGAAGAAGGTGAAGGGCATATTGAAGGTGACAAGGCACTCCAGCAGGCCGTTGGCAGAGGGGCGGATGGCCTGATACATCCCGATGATGGCGTCCAGCGGCAGATTGTAGCACACCACATAGGCGGGGTAGACCACAAAGTAGTTCAGGGGCACGGACAGCACGGACATCAGCACCGCACCGATGACGGCGCCCATCAGGGCACCCTTCCGGGACTTGTTCCGCTGATAGATAAACCCGGCAGAGAAGGCGAACACGCCGCCCATGATGAAGTTGAACACCTCGCCCACATAGGCGGAGGAGGTGCCATGGAGCACCAGAAACAGCAGGTTCTTCAGCAGGGCAACCGCCACGCCGTAGACAGGGCCGAGGGAAAAGGCCGCCAGCAGTTCCGGCAGGTCGGATACGTCCAGCTTTACAAAGGCGGGAATCAGCGCCGGGATGGGAAATTCGATGAACATCAGCAGGAAGGCCACGGCGGACAGCATGGCCGTCACCGTCAGTCTGTGGGTGCGGCTCCGGCTGGCCGCAGGGGAAGTGGAAAGGGCACTGGCATTGGGATTGGACATAATAAAACACTCCTTTTTCTGTTTGAAAACACCCTGGATGCTTTGACTTCTCCAAGGTGAACAAACGAAAAAGGAGCGCGCACAAAACGCGCGGCTTTCCCGCACTCATCTTCTTCCATCCAGACTGTAACTGTTGGTCCCGGAGTTCCACCGGGTCAGCGGACGCCGAAGCGCCCGGTCGCGGACTTTACCGCCAGTGGGGAATTGCACCCCGCCCTGAAGACAAAGATTCAGTTGTTTTCTTTCTATTGTACAGTATACAACAGAAAAAATGAAAATGCAACCCCTACTTTTGATTAATAAAGGCAGATACGCCTGCCAGCGTGTCTGCCCTTGTTCATTGATGATATTTTATGCTTTACAAAAAAGAACAGATGTTCTATAATGGAAAGCATGAATGGGGAGGAGGTGAGAGGATGCCTGCCAGACAGGAATCCTGCTGCTTTACGGGGCACCGCCCCGCCAAGCTGCCCTGGGGTTACGACGAGTCGGACCCCCGCTGCGTGGAACTGAAGCGGCGGATTGCCGATGCGGTGCTGCTGGCCTATCAGGAGGGGTACCGGCACTTCCTCTGCGGCATGGCGCAGGGGTGCGACCTCTATTTCTGCGAAGCGGTGCTGGCTCTGCGGGAACGGTACCCGGAAATCACCGTGGAAGCCGCCATCCCCTGTCCCACCCAGGCAGACGCGTGGCCTGAGGCGCAGCAGCAGCGCTATCGGGAGCTGACTGCCCGGTGCGATTTGGAAACCATGGTGTCGGATGCCTATTCTCCCGCCTGTATGCAGCGGCGGGACCGCTATATGGTGGATCATTCCATGCTGCTGATTGCCGCCTTTGACGGCACCGCCGGCGGTACCCGCTACACGGTGGAATATGCCCTGCGGCGGGGGATTGAGATTCTGGACGTGTCCATCCCCACGGAGCCGTCGGAGGGCTGACGCCCTCCGGACAGCCGGGCTTACCGGATGGACGCCAGCAGCGGCGGCAGTTCCGCCAGCCCATGGACGGTGTATTCCGGGCGGATGTCCGGGCGGGGCGCTTTCCCGTGAGGATTGAACCAGACGGTGTGCAGCCCGGCGTTCAGACCGCCCCGGATGTCGGAGGTCAGGCTATCCCCCACCATGACGGCCTCCTCCGGACGGAAATCCGGAATGACGGCGGCGCAGGCGTCGAAAAATCCGCGGGAGGGCTTGTCGGCGCCCAGTTCCTCGGAGATGAAGATACCCCGGAAGAAGGGGCGGATGCCGGCATCGTCCAGCCGGGGATTCTGCACGGCGGAAGCGCCGTTGGAGGCGAGATACAGCGCGTAACGGGGAGAGAGTTCCTTCAGAAGTTGCTCCGCCCCGGGAATGAATGCGTGCTGCCGGGACAGCAGGTACTCGTACCGGTCGTTGACGGCGGCGCCGCTGTGGGACACCCCCAGTTCCCGGAACAGCTGCTCAAAGCGCTGCACCAGTACCTCCTCCCGGGTGAGACGTCCCTCCTCCAGCAGTTCCCAGTGGGCGATGTTGATGAGGTGGTAGCGGTCTAAGACCGCCTCCGTGGGCGGGATGCCGATTTCCCGCAGTGCCTGCGACAGGGCGGCGGCTTCCCCGGCGGTGAAATTCAGGATGGTGTCATCCAAATCCAAAAAGATGTGCTTGATCATGGCGGACTCCTGTAAGGTCAAGATTTTGAGTATAGTTTACCGGATTTCTGCCGTTTCCGCAAGATGTTTGTCAAATGTTGCGTTTGGTTGCGGCTTTGGAAGGTTGCCGCGGTGGACTTGCGGGACGTTTTCTGATAAGATGAGGGCAGAACGACAGGGAGGAAGCGCCTATGACTTTTTCGGAAAAGCTGATGCGCCTGCGGAAGCGGGAGGGACTCAGTCAGGAGGAACTGGCCGCCTATCTGGAGGTTTCCCGGCAGGCGGTGTCCCGCTGGGAACAGGGGACGGCGCTGCCGGATGCAGGAAACCTGCGGAAGCTGCGGCAGCGGTTCTCCGTCAGCATCGACTGGCTGCTGACGGAGGAGCAGGGCTGGGAAGCACTGGGGGACGGCGCACCCTCCGGCATCGTGCCTACGGCAGAAGCGGCACAGGCCGTGCCGGAACCTGCGCGGAATGACGGGAGAAGACCTGTTTGGCCATGGGCGATTCCTCTGGGAATATCCGGATTGGGATTACTGCTCCTTGGTATTTTTTCTTCCGTTTTCCCGGCGGAATATGTGATTGGCGCAGCGATGGAAGTTGGGAAAGAAGCTGTGCCGGCAGAGGTATATACAGGCTTGGCGGGCTTTCTGAAGTGCAACCGTCTGGAATGGCTGTTCTGGCTGTGCCTTGTGATGGCCGTCGGGAGCCTTGCGGCAGGACTGTGGCAGGCGGGGGTTATCCGATGGCTTCGGGCACCGGCACAGCTGCCGGAAAAAGGCGGAACAGGGCAGGATGCCGGGCATGAATCCGGAAATCCGGGTTGACTTCTGCGGTCAGTGCCGTCATAATAGTCGGTGATTGCAGCAGGGAAGGATTTGAGAACGGATATGCTTTACATCATGCGGCACGGGAGAACGGCGTGGAATGCCGCGCATCGGTTACAGGGAAAGACGGATGTGCCCCTCAGTGAGGAGGGGAGAGAAACGGCGGCGGAGGCCGGGGAACGGTACCGGGACACGCATTTCGACGTATGCTTCTGCTCTCCCCTGATCCGCGCAAGGGAAACGGCGGCGCTTCTGCTGTGGGGGCGGGATGTCCCCATTGTGGAGGACGCCAGACTGGAAGAGATGGGCTTCGGCATCTGCGAGGGGACGTCGGACTTTGATAAAAACCCGGAAAGCCCCATATACCCGCTGTTTCATGCGCCGGAAATGTATGGAACCCCGGCGGAGGGCGGCGAAAGCCTTGCGGCACTGTTTGAGAGAACCGGGGCGTTTCTGAAAGAAGCGGTGGAACCGCAGCTGCGGCAGGGGAAGGACGTGCTGATCGTCGGCCATGGCGCCATGAACGCCAGCATCATCTGCCGGATCCAGAACATTCCCCTGAAGGATTTCTGGAGTGTCAAAATGAAAAACGCGGAACTGCTGCGGCTGATCTGAGTATGGCTGCGCTGCCGGAATGGACAAAGAGACGAAAAAACGTCCCCGTATGAGGTGTCATACGGGGACGTTTTGCCGGTTTTATCGATGATTCAGAGGACAAAAACATGGGAAACACTGTAAAGTAAATTTCCTTGCAAACGACTGAAATAAAAGGAATGATAAAACTAAAGGGTGCCTTTGTTACAGCAGATAGGCATATTCCCCCAGCACCGTCAGGATGAAGGTTTCCACGTCGGCGGGCAGGTCGTTCTGACCGTCCAGATCGGCCTCAAACACCCGGCCGTCCAGCCGCACCAGCACCTTTCGGCCGTCCAGCGGCAGAAAGCCCTGATTCTCCGGGCTTTCGTCGAAGCCCTCCCGGGTCAGGAACAGGGTGAACTTATTCCGGTAGGGGGCGGAATCGTAGGGGCAGAACACGGCGCAGTTGCCGCACTCGTTGCACATCCGATCCACATGGAGGATTTCGTGGCGGCCGTCCGGCAGGGCGACGACCACGTTGGCCCGGTTGGGGCACACGTCGGCGCAGACCTGACAGACGGTATTGCAGTGGAGGCAACGCTCTCCCTCACACCCGGCCTTGGGCGGGCAGAGAATCCCCTTCCGGGCGATGGCGTCTTCCCGGGCGGCGTGGGCGTCCGCAGGGATGGCATATGCGTGGGCGCTGCCGATGACGGCGTCGGCAAAGGCCCGGGCATCGGCAATGCCCTCCACCACGGTGGCAGGGCCACGCATGGCGTCACCGCCGGCAAAGACGTTTTCCAGATTGGTGCGGAAGCCGGGGAGGCCTCTGCCACTGACCTCAATGCCGTTGGCGGTGAAGAGGCTGCTGTCCACCTGCTCACCGACGGCGGCAATGACGGTGTCGCAGTCGATTTCCAGAAACTTCCCGGTGGGGACGGGGCTGCGGCGTCCCTTTTCGTCGGGTGCTCCCAGCCGCATCTTCTCGCATTTCAGCCGGCCGTCCGCCTGCTCCACGGGGGCTGCCAGTTCCAGAAATTCAACGCCCTCGTCCATGGCCAGCGCCAGTTCCTCGGCGTCGGCGGGCATATATTTCTTCGTCCGGCGGTAGACCAGCGTGGAGGACAGCGCCCCAGCCCGGAGGGCGGCACGGGCGGCGTCCATGGCGGTGTTGCCGCCGCCCACTACGGCCACATGACCCAGCGAAACCTCTTTTTCTGCCTTCAAATCCCGCAGCCACTGAATCACCGGCACCACATTGCCGGGAATGTCCAGCTTTCCGGCTTTGCCGGCGCCTGCGGCGAAGAAAATGTGGGTGTATCCCATGGCTCTCAGTTCCGTTACGGAGGGGGCGGGGGTGTTCAGGCGCACCTCGGCGCTGTAGAACCGCATGAGGGCAATGTCCTTTTCCATGGCCTCCTCACTGATACGGAAGCCGGGAATCACCAGCCGGGGCACGCCTCCCAGCTTGTGGCTCTTTTCAAATACGGTGACGGGGATTCCCGCCCGCCCCAGAAAGTACGCTGCAGCAATACCGGTGGGGCCGCCGCCGATGATGGCGGCCTTCCGACCGTCCGTCACCGGCTCCGGCTTTTTCAGGGAGGCCGTCAGGGCGTCATATCCACGCTCCGCCGCCAGCAGCTTGGTTTCGCGGATTTGGACGGGGTCGTCATAATAGTTCCGGGTGCACTTGGTCTGGCAGCGGTGGGCGCAGATGGTGCCGGTGGTGAAGGGCAGGGGGTTCTTCTCCGTGATGAGAGCCAGCGCCTCGGCATACTTCCCCTTGCGGCACAGTTCAATGTACTCCGGAATATCCTGCCGGATGGGGCAGCCGCCCTCGCAGGGGGCGGTGAAGCAGTCCAGCAGCGGCACCTTTTCCGTCAGCTTTCGCCGGGGCAGGGGCTTGATGTCCTTGAGATGGTACCTGTCCCGCCGGGCGGACAGCGCCAGCGCGTCGATGCCCAGTACGTCCACGCCGGTGAAGGGCCGGAAGTCCATCCTGTCCAGAATTTCCCCAATCTGGGTGAAGCGCTGGTAGCCGCCGGGCTTCAGCTCCGTAGTGGCCATGGTAATGGGCCAGATGCCGCAGGCAAACAGCTTGTCGATGTTGAAGGCGTCGGCGCCGCCGGCATAGGAAAGCCGCAGCCTGCCGCCGAATTCCCGGCTCAGCCGGGCGGCCATGGTGGTGGTGAGAGGGAAGAGGCTCTTGCCCGCCATGTACATTTCCCCACTGGGCAGTTCGTTCTGCTTGACGTCCACCGGGAAGGTGTTGCTGAGCTTCAGGCCAAATTCCAGCCCCCGGTCTGCCGCCAGCTTTTCCAGCCGGCGGAACATGGGCACGGCGTCTTTGTATTGCAAATCCTCTTTGAAATGGTGGTCGTCAAAGGCAATGTAATCGTAGCCCATCTCGTCCAGAATGGAGCGGGCGGTTTCATAGCCCAGAAGAGTGGGGTTGCACTTGACAAAGGTGTGGAGATCCTTCTCCGTAATCAGGTAGGAGGCGATGCGCTCAATCTCCTCCGGCGGGCAGCCGTGGAGGGTGGAAAGGGTCACGGAGCGGGAAATCCGGGGGGAAATGCCGTCAATATAGGCACTCTCCTCCGGGAAGAGGTCATGGAGGACGGCAATGCACTCCTTGAAAATGGGGATTTCGGCGGCGTTCATCATGCCGTTCAGGAAGGTGTCCACCTTTTCACCCCGGATACCCTCCAGATCATAACCCACGGACATATTGAACACGAAGCCGTCGGGATTGCCCAGACCGTACAGCCGGGCCATCATCTTGCAGGCGCACCACGCCTTGACGTATTCCTCAAAGGCCTGGGGCACCGTCAGTTCCGTGCTCCACTCGCAGTTGTAGCATTCGTCCTCCGCCAGAATGCAGGGGCGGCTGATGCAGGCGGCCAGTTCCGCGCCGTCCATTTTCTGGACGGTTTTCAGTTCAAAGAACCGGGCACCGCCGAAGTAGCCGGCTGCGATGTTCTGAGCCAGCTGGGTGTTGGGGCCGGCGGCGGGGCCAAAGGGGGTTTCGATGGTTTCCCCGAAGATGGGCAGGGTTTTTCCGCTGGGGCGGAAGGGGCGATGGACACCGAACACGGAGCCTTCCCGGGCGTATTCCGTGGTGATCCACGTCATCAGCTGCCGGAAGGGGATGGGGGTCATTAACTCAGACATAGTCACACCTCATATCAGTTGGTTTTAATATTCCCTGTGGTTCAGACTGCCCCACAGCTTTTTGGCGGCTTCCAGAATGTGGGCGTTCTCCGCCTCCTCGTCAATGCCCACCAGCTGGCGATCCTGCATCAGCAGCTTGCCGGCGGCAATGGTGGTCTGGCACTGGCGGCCGGTCATGCCGAAGATCATGTGGCCGTCGATATTCTCGTCAGAGAAGGGGGTGAAGGGCTTGTAGTCCATGACAATGATGTCCGCCGCAGCGTCGGCTTTCAGGACGCCCAGCTCATCGGGGAAGTATCTGGCGCCGATTTTCGCGTTGTTTTTGAAGAGCATATCCGTGACCTCGCACCAGCCCACGTTGGGCAGGCAGTTCTGACTCCGCTGGGAGCAGAGCGCCACCTTCAGGGATTCCAGCATATCATTGGTGTAGGCGTCGGTGCCCATGCCCAGCAGGATGCCCCGCTTGTAAAGCTGGAGCACCGGGCAGATGCCGATGGCGTTGCCCATGTTGCTCTCCGGGTTGTTCACCACCATGGTGCCGGTTTCGGCAAGGATCTCCATTTCGGCGGTGTTGACGTGAATGCAGTGGCCGAGAATGGTTTTCGACCCCAGAATCCCGTGATCCTGCAGGCGCTGCACCGGACGGCGGCCGTAGTTCTGAAGGCTGTCGTACACATCGTTCATGCCCTCGGAAACGTGGATGTGATAGCCGGTGCGGCCGTTGTTGGCCTCCACCATGCGGTCAAAGGTTCTGTCGGAGAGGGTGAACAGGGCGTGGCCGCCGAACATGGCCGCCAGCATGGGGTCCTTCCGCTGTTCGCACTCCGTGATGAAGTCGGCGTTTTCGGCAATGGCCTGCAAGCACTTCTCCTCGCCGTCCCGGTCGGAAACCTCATAGCACAGGCAGGAGCGCAGCCCCAGACGCTTACTTTCCTCGGCGATGGTGTGGAGGGTACCGGGAATCTCCCCGTAGCTGGCGTGGTGGTCAAAGATGGTGGTGACGCCCTGCTTGATGGAGTCCATGTAAAGGGCGGTGGCGCTGGCGCGGGTGCCGTCCATCATCAGATGGCGGTCGATGGCCCACCACGTTCCGTCCAGCACCTCGTAGAAATTGGTGGGGTTGTTGCCCACAATGGAAAGCCCCCGAGCCAGTGCGGAGTAGATGTGGGTGTGGGCATTGATGAAGGCCGGCATGATGACGCCGCCTTTGGCATCGATGATCTCCGCATCCGGGTATTTTGCTCTCAGGGCGGCTTCCTCGCCTACCTCCACGATTTTTGTACCCTCGTAGGCTACGGCGCCGTGTTCATAGTATCCCTGCCCGTCAGGATCCCGGGTGATGAGCCGTCCGTTGGTAACCAGTGTCATAATGCGTCCCCCTTTGAAATTGATAAAAGAAAAGGCGTTCCGATGGTTCGGAACACCTGCCGCGCAAAGGAGACAGGTGCCAGCCCGTGCGCACGGCACTCCGTTGCAGCTGTCTTTCTTTGCAGTTCTTTACTTGCACCTCCATTTTAAGGGACGCTGGGGAAAAATGCAAGAGGAATTTGCGGATTTCTGCCGTTTCCGCTGCCGGAAGGCGCGGCAGACCAAAAGCGGGAGCCGAAGGCTCCCGCTCAGACTGTCAATAAAGTGGTAAATTCTCCGCGACGGCAAGGAAGAGTGTGCGCGGGAAACCCAAGAGGGGTGTCCTGCGCCATTGAAATCCTAAGTTTTCAGAACTTTTATAAAGTTCTGAAAACTTGCTCAGCGGGGAGAAAAGACTTTTTCGACACGCTGAGCGGGAGCCGAAGGCTCCCGCTTTTGAATGCAATTGACAGCGAAAATCAGAGCAGAATTACTTGGTGCCGAAGATCCGGTCACCGGCGTCACCCAGACCGGGGACGATATAGCCGTTTTTATTCAGATGATCGTCCAGCGCACCGGCGTAGATGTCCACATCGGGGTACAGCTCCTGAATGTGCTTGATGCCCTCCGGCGCGGCCACCAGAACCATCAGCTTGATGTGCTTGCAGCCCCGCTTCTTCATCTCGGCAATGGCCTCTGCGGCGCTGCCGCCGGTAGCCAGCATGGGATCCACAATGAGCACGTCCCGCTCCGCCACGTCCTTGGGCATTTTGCAGAAGTAGGGGTGGGGTTCCAGCGTCTCTTCGTCCCGGTACATTCCGATGTGACCCACCCGGGCGGAGGGCACCATCCGCAGCACGCCGTCCACCAGTCCCAGACCGGCACGGAGAATGGGCACCACCACGAACTTCCGGCCTGCCAGCGTGGGAGCCTCCATGCCGCAGATGGGGGTTTCGATGTGCTTGGTGGTCAGGGGAAGATCCCGGGTAGCCTCGTAGGTGATGAGCATACCGATTTCGCTGACCAGTTCCCGGAAGTCCTTGACGCTGGTGTTCTTGTCCCGCATGATGGTCAGCTTGTGAGCCACCAGAGGATGATCCATAATGACAACTTTACCCATAATTCTGCTCTCCTCTATT
>CAKUBJ010000040.1 GCA_934636905.1 uncultured Dysosmobacter sp.
AAGGAGGTAGGAAAGATGGGAAATATTATTGCTGCCATTGCGGTGCTCGGTATTCTGGGCGCCCTGTTCGGCCTGATTCTGGCCGTGGCCTCCAAGGTTTTTGAGGTCAAAAAGGATCCCCGGGAAGAGGCAATCCTCAGCCATCTGGCCGGCGCCAACTGCGGCGGCTGCGGCTTCCCCGGCTGCGCCGGCTGTGCCGCCGCCATTCTGGCTGGCAATGCGCCGGTGAACGCCTGCGCCCCTGCCGGCCCCGACAACGCGGCGGCCATCGCCGAGATTATGGGAATGTCCGCCCCCACCGGCGAGCGTCAGGTGGCCTTCGTCCGCTGCAACGGCGGCGAGGCGGCCAAGAAGCGCTACGAGTATGTGGGCGTCCATGACTGCATCTCCGCTACCAAGGTGGCTGCCGGCCCGCTGGAGTGCCGCTTCGGCTGCCTGGGCTTCGGCTCCTGCGTCAATGCCTGCCAGTTCGGTGCCATGAGCATCGGCCCCAACGGCACCGCCGTGGTGGATCCCGAAAAGTGCACCGACTGCGGCGCCTGCATGAAAGCCTGCCCCCGCGGCCTGATTACCTCCGTGCCCGCCAGCAAGAAGGTCCACGTTGCCTGCGCCAACTTGGATAAGGGCAAGGCAGCCATGAGCGTCTGCGGCAATTCCTGCATCGGCTGCGGCCTGTGCGAGAAGGAGTGCAAGAAGGACGCCATCCATGTGATCAACGGCGTGGCGGTCATCGACTATGATAAGTGCGTGGGCTGCAAGCTCTGCACCAAGGTCTGCCCCCGGGATGCCATCCTCCCCAAGGCCACTGCCGAGGAGAAGGAAAAGTACAAGGCCATCAAGAAGGCACAGGCTGAAAAGGCCGCTGCCGCCAAGAAGGCCGCTGAGGAAGCCGCTGCTTCCGCGAAGTAAGGGCATTCCCTCACCGCATATTCCGCATCCCCGTCCGGCATCATGCCGGGCGGGGATTTTCTATCCGCCGTCCCGACACCCGGAAGGGCTGAAGACAGCACCGGCCCCGGATTCTGCCGGATTGCCTGCCGGTTCCAAGAAAAACCTATACAAACGGTGTGAATTGTGGTATTCTTTGGGGGAGCAGTTCTGAGAAGCTGTCCGCAGAGCATCGGAGCGAAGGCGGACGATCTGCGGGGCTGCTTCTGTCACCGGCAGGCACAGCCGCCTCTGCCAACCCACGGCATCCTGTGAATTACATGAAAGGAATCCCATATGGAACAGAAAGTTTTCTATCTTGAAACGCATTCCCAGAATCCCTATTATAATCTGGCCTTTGAGGAATACGTCCTGACCCACCGCCGGGAGGGGGAATATCTGCTCCTCTGGCAGAATGACAACACCATTGTGGTGGGGCAGAATCAGAACACCGAGGCGGAAATCAACCGTCCCTTTGTGGAAGAGCACCATATCCATGTGGTTCGCCGGTCTACCGGCGGCGGCGCAGTGTATCACGACCTGGGGAACCTGAATTACTCCTTTATCACCGATGCCGGTGCCCTTCAGGAACTGGCCATGCAGCGGTTTACCGCCCCGGTGGTGGAAGCCCTGAAAGGGCTGGGGCTGAATGCGGAAGCCTCCGGACGGAACGACATTCTGGTGGAGGGACGCAAGGTTTCCGGCACCGCCCAGCGGATCAGCCACGGCCGGATTCTCCACCACGGCACCCTGCTGTTTGATTCCGACCCCAGCGCCGTGGCCGGGGCGCTGAACGTGGATCCCACCAAATTTCAGTCCAAGGCCTCCAAGTCCGTCCGCAGCCGTATCGGCAATATCCGGGACTATCTGCCGACGGACATGGATTTGACGGCCTTCTGGGAGTATCTCAAGCGGTTCTTCGCCGGCAGCGGTATTGTCAACGACAGCCTGACGCCGGAGGAACTGGCGGCGGTGGAGCAGCTGAAAACCGAAAAGTACGATACATGGGATTGGAATTACGGCCGCTCCCCCCAGTACAACGTTCATAACAGAAAACGCTATGAGGCCGGTGCCGTGGAGTTCCGGGCGGATGTAGCCGGCGGGGCGATCCGGGAAATTGTCTTTTACGGCGACTTCCTCTCCGTCTGTGCGCTGAATCCCCTGTCGGATGCGCTGGTAGGCTGCGCCTTCCGCAGGGAGGACGTGGCGGCGGTGCTGGATCGGTTTGACCTGAAAGCCATGTTCGGCGGCATCACCCGGGAGGAACTGCTGGATTTGATGTTCCATATCGAGGCGTAACCTTCCGCTGAGCGGTACAGAGTCTGGTGCGTCCCCGGAACAGGCAGGATTTCAGACTGCCGATAAACTCGAAAAATGTGCGCGACGGGAAGGAAGATAGTTACGAAAGAAACCCAGGAGGGGTGTCTTTCGTTTTGAATCATAAGTTTTTCTGCACTTTTCAGTGCAGAAAAACTTGCAGCAGCGTGTCGAAAAGGCTTTTTCGACACGCTGCAGTCCCGCCCCGGCATCTGCCGGGGCGGGATTTTTTGCGCCGTCTTCCGGAACCCGGAGGCAGGGTGCACTGCGGGCAGATTTGCCCTGCAGACGGACTTCGATGAAATCGGACGGCGGCGTCCGCCGGAATCTGCGGGGCTTTTCAAATTTTCCCTGCCGCTCGACAGATTCAGACAGAAAAAGCGCTCCGCATTCTGTATGATAGCAAGTACCCTTTCGCTGCCGGCCAGCGGCTGAAATAGAAGCCGCACGGTGCGGCCGGCTGCGGAGGGATTCATCATCCGCCATGGGACTGCGCCAAGCGCAAGAAAGGACTATGCATATGAATTCACCGAAAAAGGAATATCTCCTCCTGTTCAATGCCATCACGGACACGGAGGAAGCCCTGCGTCAGCTGCGGGCCGACCTGATGGCAGTGCAGCAGCGGGCGGAAGAACTCTTTCTGGAAGAGCCGCCGGATCAGACGCCGTCGGATGACTGCGTCTGACAGGCATTCGGTGGCGCCGAAAAATCCCCGTGACAGCAGGGACGGGAAGTGGTATGCTGTAAGCACTACATATTCGGAGGTCATTTATGCTGCATATCGGCTGTCATCTCTCCTCCGCCGGCGGATTTCTCTCCATGGGGCGGCAGGCACTGGAACTGGGGGCGGATACCTTTCAGTTTTTCACCCGGAATCCCCGGGGGAGCAGGGCAAAAGCCCTGGATCCCGCCGACGCGGCGGCGCTGGCTGCGCTGCTGGCGGAGCGGCGCTTTGCTCCCATCATCGCCCACGCCCCCTATACCCTGAACCTCTGCAGCGCAGAGGAAAAGAACCGCGTCTTCGCCCGGGAAACCATGGCGGATGACCTCCGCCGCATGGAGCATCTGCCCGGCCAGCTTTATAATTTCCACCCCGGCAGCCATGTAGGACAGGGGACGGAGGCGGGCATTGCCCGGATTGCCGACGGGCTTAACGCCATTCTGACGGCGGAGCAGTCCACCACCGTCCTGCTGGAAACCATGGCCGGCAAGGGCAGCGAGGTGGGCGGCCGCTTTCAGGAACTGCGGGAAATTCTGGATCGGGTGGAACTTTCCGACAAAATGGGCGTCTGCCTGGACACCTGCCACGTTTCCGACGCAGGGTATGACATCGTCCGTGATCTGGACGGCGTGCTGACGGAGTTCGACCGGGTCATCGGGCTGGAGCGGCTGAAGGCCGTCCACCTCAATGACAGCCTGAACCCCTGCGGCGCTCACAAGGATCGCCACGCCCGCATCGGCGAGGGCTGCCTCGGGCTGGAGGCGCTGGCAAGGGTGGTGAAGCACCCTGCCCTGCGGGAACTTCCCTTCTGTCTGGAAACCCCCAACGACCTGTCCGGCTACGCCCGGGAAATTGCCCTCATGCGGGATGCTGCGGAGTAACGCTGCAGGAACCCACAAAAATCAGGGAAATCGTCTGCGGCAAGGAACAATCAAATCCCACGGGAAAAGGAAAACCTCCGGCTCAGCCGGAGGTTTTTCCATGAAAAGCAATGGGAAATTCTGCGCGTCGGGAAGAACGCTGCGAGAGAAACCCGGAGGGTGCCTTCCCCTTTCCAATCCCCGGAGATACCAAACACCGGGAGAAGCGCCCTTACACCAGCAGGACGGCAATGTCGTTGACGTTGGTGCCTGTGGGACCGGTGATAATCAGTCCGCCGCAGTCCTTCAGGGCGTGATAGGCGTCGTTTTCCGCCAGAACGGCCTCAATGGACACGCCCTTGGCCTCCAGCACCGATGCGGTGGCGCCGTCAACAATGCCGCCGGCGGCGTCGGTAGGGCCGTCGGTGCCGTCGGAGCCTACAGAGGCCAGCGCAGCATCCAGACCTGCCAGTCCCGGCGCCGCTGCCAGAGCCAGTTCCTGATTCCGGCCGCCCAGACCGTGGCCGGTAAGGTGAACCACCGTTTCACCGCCTGCAATGTAGGCGGTTTTTTCGCCCTTGCCTGCGTGGGAAGCCGCCATGGCCGCCAGAAAACGGCCGGCTTCCCGGGCTTCGCATTGGAGACGATCCGTCAGCAGGCAGGTTCGGTACCCCAGTTCTTCCGCACGGGCGGCGCCGTCCCGGCACAGCTGAGATACACTGCCGGTAATGACCGTGGTGACGTTGGGAAGTTCTTTGGGCAGCGGCTGACCCAGCAGTTCCAGCGCCCGGGGCGTGAGTTTGAGATGATACTGCTGCACAAGTTCCAGCGCCTGCTGACTGGTGGTGCTGTCCGGATAGGCGGGGCCGGAGGCAATCATGTCCGGCGGATCGCCGATGACGTCGGAGAGCAGAATCGCATACACATGGGCCGGGGCGCAGATCTGGGCGAACCGCCCGCCCTTGACCCCGGAGAGCCGCTTGCGGATGGTATTGATCCGGGTGATGTCCGCCCCGCAGGCCAGCATCTGGCCGGTGATGTCCTCCAACTCCGCCAGTGGTACCAGAGGCTGCTCAAACAGGGCGGATCCGCCGCCGGATACCAGAAACAGCACCCGATCTGCCGGAGTCAGGTTCCGCACCGCCTCCAGAGCGGCTTCCGTGGCCCGGACGGAGTTTTCATCCGGCACCGGATGTCCCGCTTCATAGATGGCAAAGCTGCCGATAGCCCCCTGACTGTGGCCATATTTCGTAACGACTACACCTCGTTGGATGGCGCTGCCCAGCGCGTCATAGGCGGCTTTGGCGGTCTGCCACCCGGCCTTGCCGATAGAGATCAGCACCGTCTGCCCGGCGCAGGGAGGCAGCTGCGCCAGTGCACGCCGGACGGCAGCGTCCGGCACCGAGGCGGCAATGGCGCTGCGGCAGATATCCTCCGCATCCCGGCGAAGGGCTTGCAGCGTCTGCATATCCATGAGAATCGCTCCTTTCAGAAAACGGCGGGGCGCCGAATTGACACCCCGCCTGTATGAGTTACGGGTTTACCACGTTCTCCGGGGCGCCGTTCAGGAACGCCCGGATATTGCCGACGGTGCAGTCCATGATCCGCTGACGGCTGCCCCGGGAACCCCAGGACATATGGGGGGTGATGATGCAGTTCTTTGCCTTCAGCAGGGGGTTGTCCGCCCGGATAGGCTCCGTGGACACCACGTCCAGCGCGGCAAAGGCCACCTTGCCGGCATTCAGAGCGTCTGCCAGATCCTGCTCTACCACCATCTGGCCCCGGCTGTTGTTGATGATGATGACGCCGTCCTTCATTTTGGCGATGTTTTCTTTGTTGATGATGCCGGTGTTGAAGTCCATCAGGGGCATCTGAAGTCCCAGCACGTCGGCACGGGCGAACAGATCGTCCAGTTCCACAAATTCCACGCCCAGATCCTTCGCCGCCTGAGAGGGGTACTTGTCGTAGGCAATGACGTGCATTCCCAGACCCTTGGCGGCCTCGGCGGTGTGGTAGCCGATGCGGCCGCAGCCCAGCAGGCCGTAGGTCATGCCTGCCAGTTCAATGAGGGGATAATCCCAGTAGCACCACTCGTTGCCGTTCTGCCATTTCCCCTCGTGGACGGTGCGGTCATGATGTCCGATGTGGAGGCAGGCCTCCAGCATCAGGGCAATGGCGAACTGGCTGACGGAATAGCCGCCGTAGTTGGGCACGTTGCATACGGGAATCCCCTTTTCCCGGGCATAGGCAATATCCACCACGTTATAGCCGGTGGCCAGCACGGCAATGAGCTTCACGTTGGGGCACTTGTCCAGAGTGGCTCTGGAAATGGGGGTCTTGTTCATCACCACGATCTCGGCGTCGCCGATGCGCTCAGCGATGAGGGGGGATTCCTCATAAGAGGTGCGGTCGTAAACCGTCACTTCTCCCAGTGCCTCCAGGGGGCCCCAGCTGAGGTCACCGGGGTTTTCGGTATAGCCGTCCAATACTACGATTTTCATCATGACACACTCCTTACAGTAATTTTATTTCATTTATTGAAATTGCATGTGGACGCCGGGAACAAAACGTGGTATCATGGCAGTACCAAATCAAGGAGGCCGACCATGTCTGAATCCACGCCTGCCCGCGCCACATCCAATCAATCCACAGAAAAAGCCTTCGCCGTGCTGGAACTGCTTTCCGAGGCTCAGGGGCCGATGCGCCTGCGGGATATCAGCACCGCGCTGGGGCTGAATTCCAGCACGGCACTCCGCTTTGTCAACGCGCTGCAGAACTGCGGCTACGCGGCGCAGGATCCCGATACCCAGCGCTACTATCTCACCTTCAAAATCTGCCGGGTGGCCAACCAGATGCGCAGCCACACGGAACTGCTGCCCATTGCCCAGCCCTTTATGCAGGCACTGTCTCAGGAGATCCACGAGGCACTTTGCCTTGCGGTGGAGCAGGATATGTGTATGCTGTTTCTGGATGTGCGGATGCGGCAGAATCAGCGGCTGATGAATATGCAGCAGGTGGGCAACAGCAGCCCCCTCCACTCTACGGGCATCGGCAAGCTGCTGCTGCTGAATTACAGCGAAGAGCAGCTGGATCAGCTGATTGCCCGGAAAGGCCTGCACCGGTACACGGAACATACCATCACCACCAAGGCGGCGCTGCTGGCGGAACTGGAACAGGTTCGCCGCCAGGGCTATGCACTGGATAATGAGGAAAATGAAATTGGCTCCCGCTGTATGGCCTGCCCCATCCGGGACTACTCCGGTGACATTGCGGCAGGCATCAGCATCACCGGCCCCGTCACCCGGCTGACCCGGGAGCGGATAGATCACTATCTGCCCATCCTTTCCGCCACGGCAGCGCAGATTTCCGAAGCCATGGGCTGGCAGAAGCCGCAGGAGCAGGGGTAGTTCTATTTCGTTTATTGAAATTAAATCTTACAATTTGAATTATACCGGATTTCCTGCCCAATTGCAAGAGTCTTTTCCTCTTTTCCGGAAGGGGCGGGATTCCGCAGGAGAATCCTCCCTCCATGAACGGTGCTTTGCCGCCGCCCATGGAGGGAGGTGTGTTCTGTTATAAGGCACAGCGCAGAGGACGGCGGTCAAAGGCACCCTGCCGAGGGCGGACCGCTGCCGGAGGTCCGTTTTCCCCTGTCAATGCCCTCCAGGGTATTTTTTTCGCCTTTGGGGCATAGGTTGTCCCAAGAGGTGACGCAAATGAAGCAGCGAAAGCCCTCCGGCCGGATATCCCGGCGTCTGGGGGCATCATTGCTGGCGGCCGCCACGCTGTGGGCCGTCAGTGTCACCGCCGGCAGCAGTTCCGCCGCCGGCGCGTGGCAGTCCCTGAAAGAAGAAATGCCCCTGATCCTGCTGCGCTGGCAGCTGGGGGAGCCGGCGCCGCCGGACGACCTGTCTCCGGCGGCGGTGCTGGCGTTGAGCCAGTCCCCGCTGCTGCTTTCCGCCCGGCAGGAGGTGGCGCAGCTGCGGCGGCAGGCCGAAGAGGAACCCGGCGGCGAAGCCCCTGCCCCGGTGACTCAGCCGGTGCAGGAGGAGCCGCAGCCGGCGCCTGCCCCCGCCGGGAGGGACAACGGCGTGCCGGCCAAAACACTGGTGCCCACGGACCCCTCCGGCTACACTGTCTGCGGGAAGGTCTATATCAGCAACTCCACCAAATACACCCTTTCCGACGAGGAACTGCGGAAGCCCTTTGCGGCGGAACTGACGGGAGACGGCCCCCAGATTCTGATTCTCCACAGCCACGGCAGCGAGGGCTACACCCCGGCCAACGGGGAGACGGCCGTCTGGTGCGGCGACTGCCGCACCACGGATTCCCGGTACAATGTGGTGCGCATGGGGGACGCCATGGCGGATGTGTTCGCCGAAGCGGGGATTTCCGTGCTTCATGACCGCACGCAGTACGACTATCCGGAGTACGCCGGCTCCTATGACCGCTCTTTGGATGCCATTGACCGGTATCTCAGGGAGTATCCCTCCATTCATTTCGTGCTGGACGTCCACCGGGACGCCATTGAAACTCCGGAGGGGACGCAGGTGAAGGTGGTGTCGGAAATCCAGGGGCAGGGAACCGCCGCCCAGCTGTCGCTGGTGGTGGGCACCGACGGCGGCGGGCTGAGCCATCCGGACTGGATGGAAAATCTCCGGCTGGCCGCCGCCATTCAGGAGCAGGCGCTGACGGACTATCCCACCCTGATGCGCCCCCTGCTGCTGCGGAACTCCCGGTACAACCAGCACGCCACCACCGGCTCCCTGCTGGTGGAGGTGGGCACTGCCGGCAACGCCCCGGAGGAGGCGGAGCTGGCGGCACGGCTGTTCGCCCGGGAGATGGTGACGGTGCTGGAAGCGCGGAGCAAATGAGAGCAGTTTCGTGCAAAGTGCAAAACGCCGCCCCGGTACTCCGGGGCGGCGTCCTGCCGTGTTCACTGGTCGTCTTTTGTCCGTTCCTGTTCCGCCAGGTCATCCAGCGCCATCCGCACCGCCGCCACCACAAAGGCGGAGAAGGTGCAGTCGGTGCCCCGGATGGCCGCCTCCACTTCCTCCAGCATATCGTTGGGGAAGCGGATGGATTTTACGGTCGTCGGTGGTATTTTTGGAATCCTGAATGCCATCTTAACTCTCCATGCAATACTTTTGTCATACAATTGTATTGCAATATGCCCACTAAAAGTGTATTCTATTTGTAATACTAATCGTATTACAAATTTTTGCGGAAAGTGGGGAACGGCAATGACGGATTACAAGGAACTCTATCTCATCATGACCCGGGCGGCGGAAAAGGCCCAGCGGATTCTGATTGAAGCCCAGCAGCAGTGCGAGGAACTGTATCTGGCCGCCGGGGAGGAAGAGGAAAACCCATCCGGAACCACCGGCAAAGAGTAAGCAGGCCGCAGCGAAAAAGTGCAAAGGAAAGCCCGGCAGCCCCATGGGACTGCCGGGCTTTTGTCTGCGTTTACAGGGCAGCGCGGATGGCGGCCAGCAGGTCGTCGTAGCTTTCAAAGGCGGGAATCTGCGGATACGCCGCCCGGATCTGCTCCGTGCTGCGGAAGAGGAAGCCCGCTTTGCTGGCCTGAATCATACCCAGATCATTATAGCTGTCGCCGCTGGCAATGGTGTCGTACCCCATGGACTGGAAGGCCTTCACCGTGGTGAGTTTGGACTGGGGGCAGCGCATTTTGAAGCCGGTAATCTCCCCGTCAGGCGCCACCTCCAGGGAGTTGCAGAGGATGGTGGGCCAGCCCAGCTTCCGCATCAGGGGCATGGCAAATTCTTCAAAGGTGTCGCTGAGAATCACCGTCTGCACCTGTTCCCGCAGGGCGTCCAGAAACGCCTTGGCGCCGGGCAGGGGGTCGATTTTTGCAATCACGTCCTGAATTTCCTTCAGTCCCAGCCCGTGCTCCTTCAGCACTCCCAGACGCCAGCGCATCAGCTTGTCGTAATCCGGCTCGTCCCGGGTGGTGCGGCGCAGCTCCGGAATGCCGCTGGCCTCCGCAAAGGCAATCCAGATCTCCGGCACCAGCACGCCCTCCATATCCAGACAGACAATATTCATAGGAAACCTCCTGTTTCTTTTTGACGGTATGATAACACAAAGTCGTCCTCCCGGCAAGAGGGGCAGGGAATCTGTCTGTTGCCGGTGTGCAGAACTGCAAGATCAGAAAATAAAAGCAAATATGGGAAAGCCCCCTCCAAATGCTTGACATGGGAATCATTTTTCGCTACTATGAAAATAACTTGGAATGTCTCTCTGCACAGGATGCCGCAGCCATGCGGCTTTTCCAAGGGACGGCAGTTAGCTTTCTCTAACTGCCATCTTTCGCAAACAGAGTTAGATGAATTTAACAGTAGATACCGAGGATCAGACTATGGAAAAGCAAACGGATTTCTGGGATAAAAACGCAGGGCGGTATGACCGCTTTATGGGAAAAGACGCGGAGGCTTACGCGCAGCTGTACGAACTGATGCGCCCGGCGGTGCGGCACAGAACGGTGCTGGAACTGGCCACCGGCACAGGGCTGATTGCCAAAAGCATGGCAACCAGTGCCGCCCATATTGAAGCCACAGACGCATCACCGGAGATGATTGCACAGGCGAAGCGGGGCAACCGCTCTGCCAAGCTGCATTTCTCCGTGGAGGATATGTTTCACCTCCCCTATGCCGACGAAAGCTTTGACGTGGTGATTGTGTCCAACGCCCTGCATATCGTGCCGGAGCCGGAGAAAGCCCTCTCCGAAATCCGGAGGGTGCTGAAGAATGACGGCGTTCTGATTGCGCCTACCTTCACCCATGCGGATAACGCTTTCTTGGGAAAGGTCAGGGCATTCTTCATGAAGCTGGCGGGCTTTCCGCTGCACAGCAGATGGTCGAGCGCGGAATATCTGGCCTTTCTCCGGGAAAACGGCTGGACGGTGCGGAAAAGCACCGTACTGAAGGCATCCTTCCCACTGACCTATGCGGAGTGCGTTAAAGCGGAGGACGCATGACATGAAGGAAAAAGTCAAACTCTCCGGCGTGCCGGAAACCATGCTGCAAACCCTTTACGCAAGGGCGAAAGAGAGCCGGGGACGCGGCGCGATTCACGACCCGAAAGCGGAGGAACTCACCCGGAAGCTGGACTACGATTTTTCCCTTGCGGACAAGGACACCGCCATGGGCAGCGGCGTCATTGCCCGCACCATTGTGCTGGATAAGCTGACAAAAGCGTGGCTTGCGTCGCATCCCGGCGCGGTGGTGGTCAACATCGCCTGCGGACTGGACACCCGGTGTTATCGGATGCCGGATTACGCGCATTGGTATAACCTCGACCTGCCGGAGACGATGGCGGTGCGGGAGAAACTCCTGCCGGAGAGCGGGACAATTTCGCAGATTGCCATGTCCGCCATGGACGATTGGGGCAGTGAAATCAAAGAACAGAATGCGCCGGTGCTGATGATTATCGAAGGACTGACCATGTATCTCTCCGAACGTGACGTGCAGCGCATTTTCGCGGTGATTTCCAACCGGTTTTCCCAAGTCACCGTCTTTGTGGAAACCATGAATCCGATGGTTGTGAAGCACTTTAAGGAAAAATCCATTGAGGGCAGCCATGCGAAATTCACCTGGGGCATAAAAGGCGGCCCGGCCCTTGCGGCGCTGCTGCCGGGCTTCCGATTCGTGGAGGAACACAGCCTGACGGAGGGCATGGCGGCGTTTGTGCCGATTTATAAGCTGCTGGGTAAGCTGCCTGCTGTGCGGGGTATTTCCAACAAGATTATCGTTCTGGAAAAGGAGTGACGGAGCATGCCGTTTTTCGAGAATACCCGGAAACCAGCCGGCATCGGCGGAAAACTCATGGTGAACCTGATGAATCTGTGCCATGCGCCCCTTGCGGATTGGGGCATGAAGTGCCTGCCGCTTTCCCCGGATGCGAAGGTGCTGGACTGCGGCTGCGGCGGCGGGGCCAACATCCGGAAACTGCTGAAAAAATGCCCGCAGGGCGTGGTGAAGGGCATCGATTATTCGCCGGTCAGCGTGGAAAAAGCCCGCAGACTCAACGAGACGGCCATCGGCGAGGGCCGATGCGTGGTTTGTCCGGGCAGTGTGGAGGACATCCTGTTTGCCTCCGGATGGTTTGACGCCGTCACGGCCTTTGAAACGGTCTACTTCTGGCCGGATTTGCCGCAGTGCTTCCGGGAAGTGCATCGGGTGCTGAAGCCCGGTGGCACCTTCCTCATCTGCAACGAGTGCGGGGACGCGGCCTCCGGCAGAAAGTGGGAAAAACGGATTGACGGCATGACCGTCTATACGGGCACACAGCTGAAAGCCTTTCTGGAACAGGCCGGCTTCCGCCGTGTCCAGACCCATACGAACCAAATGGGCTGGCTCTGCGTGACGGGGCAGAAGTGAGGAGGATGAACCATGTCAAAGAAAGCCACCGCGTTTCAGAAAAAGGAAATGAGCAAGCTATTCCGGGGCAAGGAGATTTTCAAGCCCCTGAACACCGGCTGGATTGACGAAAATGTCGCCTGCGTCCGGGAGTGGGTGGCCAACATCTTCTTCTACCGCAAGGGGGATACCACCCTCATGATTGACGCCGGGTACAACTATGACCGGCTGGCGGAAAAGATGGGCTGGCTGGGCATTGAACCGGCGTCCATCCGGCACATCCTCATCACCCATCAGGACACCGACCATGTAGGCGCCGTGGAGGCGGACAGCCCCGGCCTGTTCCGGGATGCGAAGCTGTATATCGGCGAGATTGAAAACCGCTATCTCACCGGCGAAGTCCGCCGGAAGGTGATTTATCACCTCTACAGGCTGCCGCAGGTGACCATCCGCAACGGGAAAACCCTGCTGAAAGACGGCGATGTTCTTGACATTGACGGCATCCGAATTGAGTGCTTTCTGGTTCCCGGCCACACCTGGGGGCATATGGTCTATCTCGTCGACGACAGGTATCTCTTCACCGGCGATACCCTCTGGTTCGGCGCCGACGGCGGCTACAGCTTCATTTCCTCGCTGGCGGAGGACAACAAACTGGCGGTGAAATCCCTGGCGGTGCTGGAGCAGAAGCTGCAAAGCCGCGGACTGCACCCGCTGTTTCTCACCGGCCACACCGGCTGGACGGACAATTTCGCATTTGCCTTCGCCCATAGAGACAAGCTGTGCTCGCCGTTTGGCAGGAGGGTGCCAGACCCCACTGCACCCTACGATGCCTACGACGAGTCGGACGACACGGAGGAGAAGGCAAATGCCGGGTATCTCCATGGCGTGGGGCAGACGATCCGCCGGTGAGGCGGCCAAAGGGAGGAACGAGCATGAAATACATGGGAATGCCCATGGCCATGTGGGCGCTGTTTGTAAAATCCTTTCAGACCCAGCTGACGGCGGTGCTGGGTTATGACGCCGGCACCGCAAGGGAGATTACGCAAAAGGCCAAGGCGAAATACCGGGAGCTCATTGCAAAGCTGCCGGCATTTGAAAAGGGTGACCGTTTTCAGTTGAACATCGTGGGCTGCGCCATGCTCTGCGCCTTTATCCTCTCCATGCCTCGGCGGCCGGAGGTGGACGAACTGACCGACTATTACGCCAAAGTTCAAATGACGCCGCTGATGCGCTGGTTCTGCCGCCGGAGCGGCAAGTCGAAGTTCACGCCGAAAGACATTGCCGGGATGAGGACCACCGCTGCCCTGAAAGCCGCCGACCGCAACCCTTATTCCTGGAACATGGACTTCATCGAATACCCGGACGGCAGCGGCTATGAGGGGCGCTTTACCAAATGCGGCATCTGCACGCTGATGCAGGAGTTGGGGCTTTTCGACCTGACCCCTGCCATGTGCCATCTGGACTACACCATGAGCGAGGCCGGCGGTGTCACGGACTTTGTGCGGCAGTACACGCTGGCCTCCGGCGGCCCCTACTGCGACTGCGGATACCGGAAGAAACGGACATGAGAAAGGCGGCTGCACTGTATGGGACAAATCGCTTGGGGGATTCTGATTCCCTTTCTCGGCACATCTCTGGGGGCGGCCTGCGTATTCTTTATGCGGCGGCAGCTTAGGGATGCCGTACAGCGCACCCTTACCGGCTTCGCCGCCGGTGTGATGGTGGCAGCCTCCGTCTGGAGCCTGCTGATTCCCGCCATGGAGCAGGGGAAGGTGGTCGTTTCTTCCGGCGTTTATTGGATTCTGGATTGGGATTCTGTTCCTGCTGTGCCTTGACCATCTGATTCCCCATCTCCACGCCGGGAGCAATCAGACAGAGGGGCCGAAAAGCCGGCTGCAAAGGACCACCATGATGGTGCTGGCGGTGACGCTGCACAACATCCCGGAGGGGATGGCGGCGGGGGTTGTCTACGCAGGGCTTCTCTCCTCCGGCGGCACGCAGATTACGGCAGCCGGGGCGCTGGCGCTATCTCTTGGCATCGCCATCAGCTGTATATCCGAGGCAATTTGCTGGACACGGCCCAAGAGCTCCGTTGCAGTTCCGTTCCAACCATCTCTGCCAATAACCTGATCAATGACTGGCAGAAGCGGATCAGGAGGTTCCGGTAATGGCGTATCCTCCACTCTGATCAGATTCCACACACATCGACTCTTATCAAATCGTAGAACATATCGCTGGTTTGGCATCTTCCTTTCAGATATTGGATAGTGCTTGCAGGTATATCCTGCATACCCCTTCGTAATAAATGTAGAAAACAGGCCCCTTTTGAACACCCATGAACGCAAAAAAATAAAAAAAATAGGTGCCGTCAAGATTTATGCGCAAATAAATTTGCACATAAATCTTGACGGCACCCACTTCCTCGAACTAATTCTTTGAGCTGCCCCTTGATAATTTCCTCATTCAGCTGTACAATTTTCTCGGACATAGTTTGCTTGCTCCTTTCGAATGTTTGTGTGGTAACTTCATTCTACCAGAGCCTGCAAGCTATGTCTTCTTTTATGCGGTTTTCAATTTGCGCAATTTATTGTACATTATCCCTTGCCTTCGGCTAACGCTTCCTACTGCCGAGCGCGTAGTGGTCTTTCGCCACATAGTTGTTGCCCATGCCGGGCGCACCAAGCTGAAGCATCTCCAATGCGAAACTGCATTGGAGATGCTTTCGATTACAGGCATATTGTCATATAGGGCGGGATACAAAGGACATCATCTTTCTCAATG
>CAKUBJ010000041.1 GCA_934636905.1 uncultured Dysosmobacter sp.
CAGGACACCCTTCTTGGGTTTCCCGCGCACACCCTTCCTTACCGTTGCAGAAAACTTACCACTTTATCGACAGTCTCTGCGGTACGGAACGCCTCAGCTTTCCGCCTGCGGGGCAGCCGGCTCCTCCGGCATTTCCTCCGGCAGGGCGTACTGGCTGAGATTCCGCTGAAGGCGGAGGGCAAACTGCCCGTCGTTTTTCATGTCATGGAGGTAGGCGTGGGCGGCCACCTGATTGTCCCGTTCCTCAATGACGCTGACGGCGATGTTGGAGCAGTGATCTCCCACCCGCTCGAAGTTGTTCAGCAGGTCATTGAGGATAAAGCCCAGCTGGATGGTGCACTGGCCGCTCTGCAGCCGCCGGATGTGGCGGCTGCGAACCTCTTCGGTGAGGCAGTCTATGGTTTCCTCCAGCGGCTCCACCTGCTGGGCGGCGGCGGAGTCGTCCCGGTGGAAGCAGTCCAGAGCGGTGTCCATCAGATCCTGCAGCAGCCGGGTCAGCACCTCCAGTTCCGCCTGGGCAGCGGGGGAGAAGGTGATATTCTTTTCGTGAAGCTCTCTGGCGGACTCCTGAAGGTTCAGGACATGATCGCCGATGCGCTCAAAGTCAACAATGGCGTGGAGGAGGCGGGAGACGGTGTGCATATCGTCGGCAGAGGTGCCGTGCTGGGAGATTTGAACCAGATAGCTGCCCAGCCGATCCTCGTAGGTGTCCAGCCTGTCCTCGTTGGCAAGAATCTGCTCCTCCTGGGTTTCGGAATAGCGGTGGAACTGCGCCAGCACAAGATCCAGACTTTCCCGGGCCAGTGCGCCCATCCGATCCGTCATGGTGACGCACTCGCTGACGGCCACACCGGGTGTCCGCAGCAGCCGGGGATCCAGAAAGGCAAAGTCGGAGGGCTTGTCCCCGTCGGAAACCGCCTTTTTCGCCAGCCATTCCAACTGGCGGGTGAAAGGCAGCAGCAAGAGGGTGGTGCAGACGTTGAACACCGTATGGCAGAAAGCAATGCCTACGGCATTGACGGGATTTTCCAGAAAGGAGAACCCGAACAGGGCGTTGCCGCCGCAGAGAACAAGCAGCCCCACGGCGGTGCCGATGAGGTTGAAGGAGATGTGAATCACCGACACCCGCTTGGCATTGCGGCTGACGCCGATGGAGGAAATCAGCGCGGTGACGCAGGTGCCGATGTTCTGCCCCATGATGATGGGGATGGCCATGCCGTAGGTGACGGAGCCGGTCATGGCCAGCGCCTGCAGGATGCCCACCGAGGCGGCGGAGGACTGGATGATGCCGGTAAAGGCGGCGCCTACCAGCACCCCCAGCAGGGGGTTGGTAAAGGCAGTCATGAGACTGGCAAATTCCGGCATCTCCGCCAGAGGCGCCACGGCGCCGCTCATCAGTTCCATGCCGTACATCAGGATGGAAAAGCCCATCATTACCCGGCCAACGTCCCGGCGGCGCTGCTTTTTGGAACCCATAATCAGCAGGATGCCCGCCAGCGCCAGCAGGGGAGAGAAGTTTTTGGGCTTCAGGAAATTGATGAAGAAATTCCCGCTTTCAATGCCGGTGAGGGACAGCAGCCACGCCGTCAGGGTAGTGCCGATATTGGAGCCCATGATGACGCCGATGGTCTGCCCCAGTTCCATGACCCCGGAGTTCACCAGTCCCACCAGCATCACCGTCATGGCGGAGGAGGACTGGATGGCAATGGTGATGCCGGCGCCCAGCAGGAGGCTGCGGAAGGGGTCGGAGGTCATGCGCTTGAGGAGCCGTTCCAGCCGGCCGCCGGCCATCTTTTCCAGACTTTTGGACATGACCGTCATGCCGTAGAGGAAGAAAGCCAGACCGCCGCAGAGGGTGAAGAGAGAAAAAATATCCATAGACCGGAGTCCTTTCCGCCCACAGTGCCTGTGGATCAAACCTGCCTGTTTTTTTACATAGATTATGACGCATTCCATTCAATTATAAGCGGACTGCATTCCAAAAGCCTACTGGCAGACCGGACAAAAAACAGGGAAAAGCAGAAGAGAAACCGTGCTGTTTGCGCAAACTCATACGGGAATACGGAAATGAGCGGCTTAGAACTTATGAATATGCAAATCATAATAAGTTCAACTTATTATGATTTCATAAATCATGAAATATGATAGTGAAAACAGCCAAACGATGCTCATGTTTTCTGTATACATTTACGGTTTTAGCATTTCCAACAATTGGGCGGTTGAAAGACGCATATATTTATGATAAACTCACCATATCGGATGTCCCAGCGTTTATCCCGGCGCAGGACATCCGTATTTTTTCGAAAAAGGAGAATGAAGAATGAAGAAGTTTCTCGCACTGACTCTTGCCATGCTGATGACCCTGTCCCTGGCTGCCTGCGGCGGCAGCAAAACCGAACCCCCTGCGGACAACAGCGGCAGCCAGACCGAGATGCCCGCCGACAACGGCGGCATGACCGAGGAGGAAATCAACATCTCCGTCATCCTGAAGACCACCGCCTCCGAGTATTGGGGCTATGTGGTGGCAGGCGCCAACGCCTACGAGAAGGATCATCCCAACGTGCACGTTGAGGTGAAGGGCCCCAGTTCCGAAACCGCCTATGACGAGCAGCAGAACATGATCGAAACCGACATGAGCAACACCGACATCGACGGCTATGTCATCGCCCCCCTGCAGGCGGACATGGTGGCCAACATGATTGCCGGCCAGACCAAGCCCATCGTGGCCGTGGATACCGACATTGACGCTCCGGAAGTCCTCTCCTTCGTGGGCACCGGCAACGAGGCCGCCGGCAAGCTGGGCGGAGAAGCCGCTGCCAAGCTGGCCAAGGCGCGGGGCTGGACCGAGATCAAGTGCATTGAGATCGCCGGCGTTCAGGGTGACTCCACCAACACCGCCCGTATGAACGGCTATGCCGCCGGCATTGAGGCCGCAGGCGGCACCTTCCTGTGGGATGAGGTTCAGTATGCCAACGCCGTGGCGGATCAGGCCATCACCTGCATGGAAACCATCATGCAGAACCATCCCGAGGGCATTGCCGTCATCTGCGCCAACAATGACGACATGGCCATGGCCGCCGCCCGCGCCGCCGCCGGCAACGAGGCTTACAAGAATACCGTATTCCTGGGCTTCGACGGCATCCAGTCCGCCTGCAAGTCCATTCTGGCCGGTGAGGAAACCATGTCCGTCTGCCAGGAAGGCTATTCCATGGGCTACAACGCCGTGGACGCCGTGGTGCGTGCGCTGGCCGGCGAGAAGCTGGACGAGTTCATCGACGCCGGTGCCTCCATCGTGGATCCCGACACCGCGCAGGCCCGTATGGATCAGCTTCAGGGCTATCTGAAGTAATCTCCCAATCGGTACATTTTCCAGAACGAACCATGAGAAGCCCCGTCCCGGCGGGATCGGGGCGGGGCTTCTCCCTGCTGTCCGGCGCGTCCGCGCCGCAGCGGCGATCCCCAGCGACGGGGGAGAAATTGAGGTGATAATTGGTGGGCGAGTACGCAGTCGAACTGAAAAACGTAACGAAACGCTTTCCCGGTGTGGTGGCGCTGCACAATATGCAGCTGCAGATCCGACCCGGCGAAATCCATGGCCTGATCGGTGAAAACGGCGCCGGAAAATCTACGCTGATTAAGGTTCTCACCGGTGTACATATGGCGGATGAGGGCGAAATTTTCGTCAACGGAGAGAAGAAGGTATTCAGAAATCCCAATGAGTCTGCCCATGCAGGCATTGCCTGCGTCTATCAGGAACTGAATATTGAAAAGCTCCTGAGCGTGACAGACAACATTTTTATCAATAAGTGGAAGAAAAAGGGGCTTCTGCTGGATTATGACGCCATGCACCAGCAGGCAGCCGAGGTTATGAAATCCCTGGGACAGGACATCGACCCCCGCAAGGCGGCAGGCACCTTCGGCATGGGCGTGCAGCAGATGATTGAGATTGCCAAGGCCGTTCTTGTGGACGCCAGGGTCATCATCATGGACGAACCCACCTCCTCTCTGGGCGAGAAGGAAGTGGAGCAGCTGATGAAGACCTGCCGGGAGCTGAAGTCCCGGGGCATCAGCATCCTGTTTGTGTCCCACAAGCTGGAGGAGCTGTTTGAGCTGTGCGACCGGGTGACGGTCATGCGGGACGGCGAGTACATCGACACAAGGGACATTCAGGACTGGACCAACGACTCCCTGATTACTGCCATGGTGGGCCGGACGCTGGAAAACCAGTATCCCAAGGAGCAGGGCGTCCGGGGCGAATGTATGCTGAAGGTGGAGCACCTTTCCGTGGGCGGCGTACTGCACGACGTGAACTTTGAGGCTTACGGCGGGGAAATTCTGGGCTTTGCCGGTCTGGTGGGCGCAGGACGGACGGAAACCGTGCGCGCGGTTTTCGGCGCGGATCCCATTGACGGCGGCACGTTTTACATCAAGGGGCAGGAGATGAAAATCCGCAGCCCCAAGGAGGCCATCCGGGCGGGCATCGCCCTGCTGACGGAGGATCGGAAGGGACAGGGACTGGTGCTGGGAGAGAGTATCCGCACCAACCTGATTCTTGCCAGCTTCAAAAAGCACAGCAAAAATCTCTTCCTCCACGAGCCTACCATTGAGGCCAACGGGGAAAAGTGCATTCAGTCCCTGCGAATCAAGACACCTTCCATTGATGAAATCGCCGGGCAGCTCTCCGGCGGCAATCAGCAGAAGGTGGTCATCGGCAAATGGATTAACTCCGACGCGGATATCTATATCTTCGACGAACCGACCCGCGGCATTGACGTGGGCGCCAAGGTAGAGGTCTATAACGTCATGAACAGTCTCGTGAAAGCCGGCAAGTGCGTCATCATGATCTCCTCCGAAATGCCGGAGATTCTGGGCATGAGCGACCGGGTTGTGGTTATGCGGGGCGGTCGGGTCATGGCTGAGGTGGAGCGCGGAAGCAGACACTTCAACCAGGAGGATATTATGAAAGCTGCATGGGGAGGGAGCTTAGATGAAGAATAAAAAGAAGAGCGGCAGCGGGTTCCAGCTGGGTACCCTGCTGGCCCTGATCGTGATGTGTGTGGTGCTGGCCATTGCGAACAGGAACTTTTACAGCCCCACCAATATCATGGGCATCCTGAAGCAGACCACCTTCAACGCCTTCCTGGCAGTGGGTATGCTGCTGTGCCTGATTACCGCAGGCATTGACCTGTCCGTAGGCGCCAACGCCGTGTTCTGCGCCTGCATCATGGGCGCCATGAAGCAGGCCGGCGTTTCCAGCGGCCTGCTGATGATGCTGGCAGCCATTGCTGCCGGTGGCCTGTTCGGCTTCATCAACGGCACCCTGCTGACCCGCCTGCATCTGCCTCATCCCTTCGTGTCCACCCTGGGCATGAAGAACGTCATGTGGGGCGCGGCGCTGATTGTCACCAGCAGCCAGATGGTCAACGACTTCCCGGTTTCCGTCCAGTGGCTGGGCAAAACCACCATCGGCTCCTGGGGCGGCGGCTTCCCTGTAGGCTTTCTGGTGATTATCGTGCTGTATGTGGTAATGCACACTTTCCTCAGCAAAACGGCGCTGGGCCGCTCCATCTACTGCGCCGGCGGCAACATGGAGGCCACCCGCCTCTCCGGCATCAACACCGCCAACGTGCTGACCTTCTGCTATACCCTTTCCGGCATCATGGCGGCGCTGGCCGGTATCTATTCCGTGGGGCGCAGCGGCATCTGCAACGGCGCCAACGCCAACCAGCCCTATGATACCGACGCCATTGCGGCCTGCATCATCGGCGGCGCCTCCTTTACCGGCGGCAAGGGCACCATGCTGGGCACCATGCTGGGCTGCCTGATTATCGCCGTGCTGCGGAACGGCTTCTCCATGCTCTCCATTGACTCTGCCGGACAGAACGTGGTGCTGGGTCTGGTGATCATTCTGGCAGTGCTGATGGACGTGATCCGGGAACAGATGGAGGTCAAGCGCCGCCGTCTGGCCGCAGGAAAATGAACCGGTTGGGACAAATCCGACTTGAAACGCGCTGAGTGTGCCGCCGCTTTGCGGCGGCACATTGTACAACACATTCAATTCTTTCTGAGAAAGGGACAGACGTTATGAAGAAACTGCGGATCGGCATCGCAGGTCTGGGACGGCTGGGCAAGGTCCATGCCGCCAATATCGCCTGCAAAATTCCCAACGCGGAACTGACTGCCGCGTGCTCTATTGTTCCGGCGGAGCTGGAATATGCCCGGAAAGAGCTGGGCGTGGAGAAGGTCTACGCTGATTTCCGGGAAATGGTAAAGGATCCGGACGTTGACGCCGTGGCCATTGTCACCACCTCCGGCCAGCACTGCTGGCAGATCGAGGCGGCGCTGGACGCCGGAAAGCACGTCTTCTCCGAGAAGCCTCTGGGGGTGGATGTGGAGCAGTGCCTGCAGGCGGAGGCCGCCGTGGCGCGGCATCCGGAACTGACCTTCATGCTGGGCTTCATGCGCCGCTATGACAGTTCCTATGCCTACGCCAAGAAAAAGATTGACGCCGGCGCCATCGGAAAGCCCTATCTGGTAAAGGCCACCGGCATTGACCCCGAAGCCTTTGTGGAAGGGGCCATCCGCTTTGCCTCCACCTCCGGCGGCATCTTTCTGGACATGGCCATCCACGACATTGACCTGATGCGCTGGTTCCTGGGCAGCGAGGCGACGGAGGTCTATGCCATGGGCTGCACCTTCAAGCATCCGGAGTTCAAAGAGGCCGGAGACGACGAAACCGGCGTGGCGGTGTATAAATTTGAAAACGGCGCCATGGGCATGGTGCACGTTGGGCGTACCGCCCCTTACGGCTACCATGTGGAAACCGAGATTGTGGGGACGGAGGGAACCATCCGCATCTCCGCCGTGCCGGAGAAGAATCAGGCCATGGTTTACGACGTCAACGGAGCGCGTACGGAGTGCGTCGGCTCCTTCCCGGAGCGGTTCGCCCAGGCGTACCTCACGGAAATGGAAGAGTTTGTCAGCTGCGCACTGGAGGGCAGACAGCCCGGCACCTGCGTGCAGGACGGCACGAAATCCACCCGCATCGGCTATGCCACCACGGAAGCGTGGAAGACGGGGAACATCGTCAAAATCTGAGGGTGTGCCTGAGAAAAAGCACGTTTTCCAACAGGAAGAAGCCGTTGTCAGTCAATCACAGCCAGAATAAAGCAGGAACCGGAGCATCTGCTCCGGTTCCTGCTTTATTCTGATGGATGACAGCGCCTGCCTAAGGCAGGGGAAAGACGGAATGTCAGCCCCGTTCCTCCCGGCTCAGATAGTCCTTCAGGAACTTCACGGCCTCCACATACCCCTGAAAACCAAGCCCTTTGTAGGTCTTTACGCAGGCCATGCCGGCGTAGGAAACCTGCCGGAAGGACTCCCGACTGTCAACGTCAGAGATATGCACCTCCACGGCGGGAATGGACACTGCTTTCAGGGCGTCCAGAATGGCAATGCTGGTGTGGGTGTAGGCGGCCGGATTGATGACAATGCCGTCATAGACGCCGTAGGCTTCCTGAATGGTGTCCACAATGGCGCCCTCATGGTTGGACTGGAAGAAGCCGACTTCAATGCCCTCAGCATCGCAGGTGGAGCGAATCAGGGCGCACAGCGCATCATAGTTCCGGTCGCCGTACAGGGCAGGCTCCCGCAGTCCCAGCAGGTTCAGGTTGGGGCCGTTGATGACAAGAAGTTTCATGAAAGCACCTCCATAATGGTATGCAGGGTATCTTCCGGCGCACCGTCGTTGGACACCATGACATCGGCAAAGCGCCGGTACAGCGGCTCCCGACGGGCATAAAGCTGCGCCAGATCCGTGGACTGGGAAATAGGGCGACCGTCCGTGGGCAGCTTGGAAAGGGCGCGGGTCAGGCAGAAAATCACACCGTTCTGGTGCAGCAGGGGATAGTTCTCCGGACGGGTGACGCAGCCGCCGCCAGTGGAGAGAATGATGCCGGAGCGTTTGCCCTGCTCCGCCAGCACCTCCGTTTCCAGCGCCCGGAAGCCCTCCTCCCCGGATTGGGCAAAAATCTCCGGGATGGACATCCCGGCCTTTTGGGAAATCAGGTCGTCCGCTTCCACCGCCTCCCGCCCCAGCGTACGGCTGAGGGCGGCGGCGATGGTGGTTTTCCCGCTGCCGGGCATTCCGATGAGGACAATGTTCCGCAGCCGGCCCTGAACGGTGCGCTCCACCCGCTCCAGAACGCCGTCGTCCATGACGGCGCCGGTGAACAGCTCGCTGGAGCGCCGGGCCTGCGCCACCAGCATGGAAAGCCCGCCGGCGCAGGGAATGCCCAGATCCTCCGCCTGCAGGAGCAGCGCTGTCCGGGCGGGGTTGTACACAATGTCCAGCACACCTTCACAGTGAGGGAACTGCCGGAGATCCACGGCTGCCGCGCCGTTGTGGGGATACATCCCCACAGGGGTGGTGTTGGCGATGATCCGGGCGTCGGCGTGCCGGTCAAGATTGGCGTAGTTATCCGGGCCGCTGCGGGAAATCACGGTGACGGAGGCGCCCAGCTGCTCCAGCGCAGCCTTTACCGTGACGGAGGCGCCGCCGCTTCCCAGAACCAGCGCCTTTTTCCCGGCAGGCTGTATGCCGCTGCGGCGCACCATGTAAAGAAAACCGTAGAGGTCGGTGTTGTCACCGTACAGGGTGCCGTCCGGGCGGCGGACAAGGGTGTTGACGCTCTGCAGCTTCGCCGCCGCCTCCGACAGTGCCCCGCAGTAGGGCACCACCGCCTTTTTGTAGGGGATGGTGACGTTCAGCCCATCCCAGTCACCGGATTCCAGAAACGCATCCAGCGCATCCCGGGGGATTTCAAAAAGCCGGTAATCGTAGTCTCCCAGCTGATGGTGGATCATGGGAGAATAGCTGTGTCCCAGCGTCTCTCCCAGCAGGCCGCAGCGCAGCATCAGACCACCTCACTGTAGCTGCCGAGATAGGAAAACTCCTCGCACAGGCCGGGAAGTTCTCCCATCAGCTGCAGAAATTCGGGGGAGTAGACGGAGGTTTCCAGATCGAAGTAGAACATAAACTCGAAGTTCCGATCCGGCATGGGACGGCTTTCCAGCTTATTGAGGTTCAGCCCCAGGGCATAGAACCGGGTCAGCAGCCGGCACAGGGAGCCAGGCTCGTGGGGCAGCACCGCCATGAGGCTGGTGCGGTCGGCGCCGGGATAGATTTCCAGCTTTTTGGAAATGCAGATGAAGCGGGTGAAGTTGCTGGCGGTGTCCTGCACGGAGGCCTCCAGACATTCCAGCCCGTACAGCTTCATGCAGGGGCGGGAGGACAGCGCAGCGCAGTGCCCGTCACTCTCCGCCACCTTCTGGGCGGCGACGGCGGTATTTTCACAGGGGATGATCTTCACGCCGGGGAAACTCTGTAAATACTGCTCACACTGGCTCAGAGCCTGCTGGTGGGAGTAGATCTCCCGGATGTCGCTGCGCTTGGTGCCGGGCTTTACCAGCAGGTTGTGATCCACCTTCAGCCGCACGCTGCGGACAATGCGGAAATCGTGCTTCATCATCAGGTCATAAATGGCGTTGACGCTGCCGGCGGTGCTGTTTTCCAGCGGCAGCACGCCGTAGCGGCACAGCCCCTTTTCAATGGCGGAGAACACCGCCTCAAAGGAGGAGAAATACATGACATTGGGCAGCTTGAACAGCTTGTCGCAGGCCAGCTGGGAATAGGCGCCTGCCACCCCCTGACAGGCCACGGAAACATGGGAGGGGAACAGCTGGGGCGTGGTTTCCACGGCGTTCCGGATTTCCTCCGTCAGGGGGGTGGAAGTCCCCAGCAGCCGGTTCTGATACCCCCGGCTCAACTCAAACAGCAGGGTATAGAGGGACGCGGCGTAATCCTTTACGCCCTCCGGCGCCTGTTCCACGACCTCTTCCAGCTTCCGGCGCTCCCGGGCGGGATCCAGCACCGGCAGGCCGTGCTCCTTCTTATAGGCGGCAATGCCGGCGGCGGTTTCCATCCGCTGGGTGAAAAGATCCACCAGCTGGTGGTCAATCCGGTCAATCTGTACGCGGTAATCGCTGAGTTCCATGGGAAAGTACCTCCGAAATTTAATTTCCGCCCAGCAGGGCGTCATATACGGCGACAGCCGCCGCGGCTTCCACACAGGGGACGGCTCTGGGAACGATACAGGGGTCGTGGCGCCCGGTGACCCGCAGGGTTTCCGGGGTCAGGGTCTTGAGATTTACGCTCTGCTGCGCTCTGGCAATGGAGGGCGTGGGCTTGAACGCCGCCCGGAAGGTCAGGGGCATCCCGTCGGTAATGCCCCCCAGAATGCCGCCGCAGCGGTTGGATACGGTTTTGACCGTCCCGTTTTTCACGGTGAAGGGGTCGTTGTTCTCACTGCCCCGGAGCCGTGCAGAGGCAAAACCGGCGCCGAACTCAATGCCCTTGACGGCGGGAATGCCGAACACAATGGAGGCAATGCGCCCCTCCATGCCGTCAAACAGCGGCCCGCCCAGCCCGGCAGGCAGCCCCAGCACGGCGCATTCGATGACGCCGCCTACGGAGTCTCCCTCCGCTTTCGCGTCGGCAATCACCGCCCGCATGGCAGTGCCGGCCTCGTCGCTGACCGTGGGAAACGGCTTTTCCACCGTGGAGCAGGTCAGGGGGGCGGTGTCCTCCGCCGTTCCGATGGAGGCGATGCGGCTGATAATCTCAATGCCCCGCCGCTTCAGCAGCTGGATGCAGATGCCGCCGGCAATGCACAGGGGTGCCGTCAGCCGCCCGGAGAAGGCACCGCCGCCGGCGTAGTCCTGATGGCCGCCGTATTTCACCTGAGCGGTGTAGTCGGCGTGGCCGGGACGGGGCACCACCGCCAGATTGGCGTAGTCTCCGGAGCGGGTGTTGGTGTTGCGGATAATGGCGGTGAGGGGGGCGCCGCAGGTGACGTTCCCCACCAGCCCGGAGAGAAATTCCGGGGCGTCCGCCTCCCGGCGGGGGGTGGACCAGTCATTCCGCCCCGGGGCGCGGCGCTCCAGAAAGGCCTGCAGCGCCTCCATGTCAATGGCCTCCCCGGCAGGCAGCCCTTCCAGCGTCATGCCGATGGCAGGGGCGTGGGACTGGCCGAAGACGGTCAGGCGCAGATGCTCTCCATACTGGCTCACAGGCTGCCTCCTTTCAGACTTTCCAAATCCTCCCAGAACCGGGGGTAGGATTTGGATACGCATTCGCTGCCGCTGACGGTGACGGGGGCTTGGCAGATGCACGCCGCCACGGCGGCGGCCATGGCAATGCGGTGGTCGCCGCAGGCGTCCGCCGTGCCGCCGGTGAGACGGCCGGTGCCGTGGACAATCAGCCCGCTGGGCTGCTCCTCCACGCGGCCTCCCAGCGCCGTCAGCAGCTGCGCCGTGGTGCGGAGCCGGTCGGATTCCTTCAGCCGCAGCCGGCCGGCGTTGAAAATGTGGGTGTCCCCCTCCGCCCCGGCGGCAGCGGCGCACAGCGTCGGAATCAGGTCGGGAATGGGGCCGGCGTCTACGGCCACGCCGGTAAGGGTGCCCCGGCGGACGGTGACGGTATGGCCGTCGGCAGTGACTCTGGCCCCCATGGCCGTCAGGATGCTCAGCACCGCCCGGTCCCCCTGGGAGGAGGCAGGCTCCAGACCCCGGACGGTGACCCCCTCCGGGGACAGCGCCCCCATACAGAGGAAGAAGGCGGCGTTGGACCAGTCTCCCTCGGCGGTGAGCAGGGCAGGGAAGCGGCAGCGCTGGCCGCCGGGAATGTGCCATACGGCGCCGGACTTCCGCAGGACGATGCCGCCCCGGCGGAGGGCGTCCTCCGTCATGGTGACGTAAGCGGCGGACTCCAACTCTCCGGTGACGGTGAGGGTGCTGCCGCCCTCCAGAAGGGGCAGTGCCAGCAGCAATCCGGAGATATACTGGGAGGACACGTTCCCCGGCAGGGCAAACTCCCCGGAGCGCAGCTGCCCGCCGCAGAAAAGCAGGTCACCCTCCTGCCGGACGGTCATGCCGTGGGCAGTCAGCACCTCATCCAGCGGCCGCAGAGGCCGCTGGGGTAGGCGTCCCTCCATGTGAAAGACGGCCTCTGCCCCCAGTGCGCCGGCTACCGGCAGGAGGAAGCGCAGGGTGGAGCCGCTTTCCCCGCAGGGAAGATGGCAAAGCCCTGCCGGCACGGCGGCGATGGGGCTTACGGCAATCCGGTCACCGCTGACGGTGATGTCCGCCCCCAGTGCGTTCAGGCAGGCGATGGTGGCGGCGATGTCTTTGGAAATCCCCTGACACCGGATTTCCACCGGCGCGCGCCCCAGCGCGGCGCAGATCAGCAGTCGGTGGGCATGGGACTTGGAGGCGGGGATGGAAACGGTTCCCGTCCGGAAGCCGGGCTGAACAATCTGATTCATCGGATTCCTCCGGCTTTCAGCCATCCGGGAACCTCGGCGGCGGGGACAGGCTCTGTCCGGCATCGCCCCAGTGCCTCCGGCACCACGAATTTCGTCACGTCCCCGCTGCGCTTTTTGTCGGCTTCCGCCGCCCGGAGAATGTCCGCCAGCGGGTAGGGTACCTCCGTGGGGAGGCCGTACTGCTTCAGAATATCCAGCACCTGGGGCAGCAGGGCAGGCTCACAGATGCCCTTTTCCACGGCAGCCCGGGTAATGGCCGCCAGTCCGATGGCTACCCCCTCCCCGTGGAGGATGGTGAAATTGCTGCAGGCCTCTACCGCGTGGCCGATGGTGTGCCCCAGATTCAGCAGGGCACGCTGCCCCCGGTCAAATTCGTCGCTTTGCACCACGTCCCTCTTCATCTCCACGCAGGCGGCGATCACCGCCTCGAACTGTTCCCGGACGGGGGTGGCTTTCAACTGCTGAAACAGTTCCGGACTGAACAGAACGGCGGTTTTGATGATTTCGGCGCAGCCTGCCCGGTACTCGGACTCCGGCAGGGATGCCAGCAGTGCCGGGTCACACAGCACCAGAGAGGGCTGATAGAAGCAGCCCGCCTGATTTTTGCCACTGTCCAGATCCACGGCGGTTTTGCCGCCTACGGAGGAGTCCATCATGGACAGCAGGGTAGTGGGCACCTGAATGCAGGCGATGCCCCGCTGATAGGTGGCGGCGGCGAAGCCTCCCAGATCCCCCACAACACCGCCTCCCAGAGCAACGATGAGGTCACTGCGGGTGAACCGGCGGTCACAGAGGTAATTGAGGGCCTGCCCGTAGGTGGTGAGGTTTTTCTGCTGCTCCCCGTGGGGGAATACGAAATGTTCCGCCTGAAAGCCGGCCTCCGTCAGGGACTGCTCCGCCTGAGCGCCGTACAGGGAGAACACCGTGTCGTCGGAAATGACGGCAGCCCGGCGGCCGGGCAGCAGGGCTGCTGCCATGGCGCCAAGCCGGGACAGGCCGCCCTGCTCAATGACCACGTCATACTGCCGGGAAGCCGCTACATGAATGGAAGTCAATGGCCGTCCACCTCCTCTTTCCGCCGCCGTCCCTCGTCCAGAAGCCGGACAAGGCCGGGCAGGTCGTCGTGCTCCATGGCCTCCTGATACCGGCGGAGGTTGTCCATCAGGGTGTTCAACTCCGCCGAGAGGAAGTCCTTATTTTCCAGAAACAGTTCCGCCCACATCTCCGGCGCCAGCCACGCCACCCGGGTCATGTCCTTGTAGCTGCCGGCGGAGAAGCCCTTGTGCAGCCCTGCCGTGGGGCTTTTGATATAGGCGTTGGACACCACATGAGCCAGCTGGGAGGTGAAGGCAATCATCTCGTCGTGCTGCTCCGCCGTGGTGACGGAAAACCGGCCGAACCCGGCGGGAGCCAGCAGTTCCTTCACCTGGCTCAGCAGGGCGATGTCGTTGTGGTTCTCCGGCACCAGCACCATGGGTGCGTTGTGGAACATGGTGGGGGAGGCGTATTTGAAGCCGGAGTTATGGGTACCGGCCATGGGGTGTCCCCCCAGATAGGTAAAGCCGTATTGCTTTGCCAGTGGGAAGCAGGCACTGCACACCGTCCGCTTGGTGCCGCAGCAGTCAATGACCACCGGCTTGGAACCGATATGGGCACCGTGCTGCCGCAGGTAGTCCACGGCGGCGCCGGGATAGACGGCAATGAGAATCAGGTCGCATTCCGGAAGGGCTTCGTCCGTCAGGATGCCGTCCACCGCGCCGGACAGCATGGCAAATTCCGTGACGGAAGCATCCGTGTCGAAAGCCAGCACCCTGTGACCCGCCTCGTGATAGGCCTTGGCAAAGGAGCCGCCGATGAGCCCCAGCCCCACAATTCCAACGGTCATTGGGCAACGACCTCCCGGATGGCCCGGAGCTTACCCATCAGGGCGTCAAACTGCTCGGGACGCAGGGACTGGGCGCCGTCGCACAGGGCGTGGATGGGGTCGTTGTGGACTTCGATAATCAGGCCGTCCGCATTGCAGGCGGCGGCGGCCATGGCCATGGGGGACACCAGCCGGTTGATGCCAGTGGCGTGGCTGGGATCCACAATGACAGGCAGGTGGGTCAGTTCGTGGAGCATGGGCACGGCGGCCAGATCCAGCGTGTTGCGGGTGTAGTCGTCAAAGGTGCGGATGCCCCGCTCGCAGAGGATGACCTGCTCGTTGCCGTTGGC
>CAKUBJ010000042.1 GCA_934636905.1 uncultured Dysosmobacter sp.
GCCCCACCATGCTTTCGGTGAGCTGCCGCAGCTTCTCCTGACATTCCCGCTTTGTTTTGGCGAGAACATTCTTCGTCTTGGGAAGGCCGCTGTCATCATAAGCAAAGGTGGTACAGATGCATACGAAAATCTGATTTTAGTCTCAAAAGCCATCCATGTGATTATCCATGCATCGTCTGAAATCACTATCAGAGAATATCTGAACCCACTGCAATTAGATGATTCTAAACTTGCAAAGCTTAACAAACTTCGAACTATGGCAGAAATGCCTGTAATCATTCTTTGATATCTCTGTGTCAGAAACGGCGAGGAACGGGGTTTTACCACTGCCGAGTTCAAGACTGCACAAGCTGACGGATGGGAGAAGCAATTGCCGGCTGACTTCATTCAGCCGGAGCCTGCAAATAAATTTGCGCATAAATCTTGACGGCACCGCACATCCCTATCCGGGTGACAGCCGCCGGAACCCATATGACAAACTCACAGGCTGATGGCGCCGTCGGCGGCCTGTGCCTCCGCCAGCAGCGGTGCGTACTCCTCCAGCAGGCGCTCCACCTGCTCCTTACAGCGGCCGATGTACAGCGACGGCTCCATGACCCCGTCCAGTTCTTCCCGGGTCATGCCGAAGGCCGGATCCGCCGCCAGCCGATCCAGCAGGTCGCAGGGCTCGCCTTCCTTCATCCGGGCGGTGGCGGCCATGGAGTGCTGCCGAATCTTTTCGTGCAGTTCCTGTCGGTTGCCCCCCCGCTTGACGGCCTCCATCATGATATTCTCCGTGGCCAGGAAGGGCAGATATTCCCGAATGGTCCGGTCCACGATCTTCTCGTTGACGTGCAGCCCGTTGGTGACGTTCTGGCACAGCCGCAGCACCGCATCGGCGCAGAGGAAGCCCTCCGGCAGGGAGATCCGGCGATTGGCGGAATCGTCCAGCGTCCGCTCCAGCCACTGGACAGAGGCGGTCATGGGGGCGTTGGCGGCGTCCGCCATGAGATAGCGGCTGAGGGAGCAGATGCGCTCCGCCCGCATGGGATTGCGCTTGTAGGCCATGGCGCTGGATCCAATCTGGTTTTTCTCAAAAGGCTCCTCCACCTGCCGGTCATGCTGCAGGAGGCGGAGGTCGTTGGCCATGCGGTAAGCGCTCTGACCAATGGAGGACAGCACGTTCAGAATGCGACTGTCCGTTTTCCGGGGATAGGTCTGACCGCAGACGGAGAAGCACTGGTCAAAGCCGAAGGCGGCGGCGATCCGGCGGTTCATCTCGTCGATTTTTTCCCCGTCCCCCTCAAAAAGATCCAGAAAGCTGGCCTCCGTGCCGGTGGTGCCCCGGCAGCCCAGGAAGCACAGGGTATCCAGCAGATGATCCAGTTCCTCCAGATCGGAGCGGAAGTCCTGCATCCACAGTGCCGCCCGCTTTCCCACCGTCACCGGCTGGGCAGGCTGGTAATGGGTATAGCCCAGGGTGGGGGTGGCGGCATACTGCCGGGCAAAGACCGACAGGTTCAGCAGCACGGACAGAATCTGGCTCCGGAGATACCGCAGGCCGTCCCGGTAGAGAATCAGGTCGGCGTTGTCCGTCACATAGCAGCTGGTGGCACCCAGATGAATGATGCCTGCCGCCGAGGGCGCCGCCAGTCCGTAGGCGTACACATGAGCCATGACGTCATGGCGGACTTCCCGTTCCCGCTGCTCTGCGGCGGCGTAGTCGATGTCGGTGACGTGGGCTTCCAGTTCCGCTACCTGCTCCGCCGTAATGGGCAGACCAAGGTCATGCTCCGCCCGGGCCAGTTCCACCCACAGCCGCCGCCAGGTCTGGAACCGCATATCCGGGGAAAACAGGTGCAGCATATACTGGGACGCGTACCGGGAAGAAAGCGGGGATTCGTAAATATCCTTGCTCATAAAAATTCCTCTTTTATCTGTGAAGATTCAATTTATTTTACAAAAGAACAGGGAAAAAGTCCAGACATAAGAACTGGAACGGCTGTGCCGTTCCAGTTCCTTTTTACCGGATAATCAGGCTGTCCCGCTCTGCACCTACGGAAACATAGCCGATGTGGCAGCCGATGGCCTGTTCCACATACTCCACATACTTCCGGGCATTCTCCGGCAGGTCGTCCCAGCTGCGGGCACCGGAAATGTCGCACTTCCAGCCGTCCACATACTCAATGACCGGCCGGGCGTCCTGCAGGCAGACAGGGAAGGGAAACTCGTCGGTCTGCTTCCCGTCCAGTTCATAGTGGGCACAGACGGGGATTTTATCCATATAGCTGAGGATATCCAGCTTGGTCAGGGCAATATTGGTAGCGCCCTGCACCTCCACGCCGTAGCGGGTGGCCACCAGGTCAATGGGGCCTACCCGGCGGGGACGGCCGGTCTTGGCGCCGTACTCCGCGCCGGCGTCCCGGAGTTTCTGCCCCTCCTCCCCGAACAGTTCACAGACAAAGGGGCCTTCCCCCACGCAGGAGGAATAGGCCTTCACCACGCCTACCACCTCGTCGATTTTCGCGGTAGGCAGGCCGGAGCCAACCGGGGCATAAGCCGCCACGGAGTTGGAGGAGGTGGTGTAGGGATAGATGCCGTAATCCAAATCCCGCAGGGCGCCCAGCTGGGCCTCAAAGAGGATGGACTTCCCCGCCTTCTGGGCATCCCGCAGGAAGCGGGTGGTATCGGTGATGTAGGGCTTCACCGCCTCGCAGTAGGTATCTACCCAGCGCAGCAGTTCCTCCAGCGTATACCCTTTGGCGCCGTACACCTTCTGAAGGGTCAGATTTTTCCATTCCAGCAAATCCGCCAGATGCTCCTTCAGGTGCTGCGGGTGCAGCAGTTCCCCGGCCATGACGGTTTTCTTCTGGTACTTGTCGGAGTAGAAGGGGGCAATGCCCTGCTTGGTGGAGCCGTACTTTTTGTCTGCCAGCCGGGCTTCCTCCAACCCGTCCAGTTCCCGGTGCCAGGGCAGCAGCAGGGACGCCCGGTCACTGATTTTCAGATTCTCCGGCGTAATGGACACGCCGGCGGCGCGGATGGTGTTCATCTCACTGAGGAGGTTCTCGCAGTCCAGCGCCACGCCGTTGCCCAGAATGTTCACCACACCCTCCCGGAAAATGCCGGAGGGCAGCAGATGCAGGGCAAAGGTGCCCTTTTCATTGACCACGGTGTGGCCGGCGTTGCCGCCGCCCTGATACCGCACCACCACGTCATAGTGGTTGGTAAGATAGTCCACCATGCGGCCCTTGCCTTCGTCGCCCCAGTTAATGCCTACAATTGCACAGTTTGCCATTATTTACAGCCTCCCGGAATGTCTGTGCGGTTCCGCACAGTCCACTGATTTTTTCAACCGGTTTATTTTAAGGCGATTTTTCAGATAAGAAAAGCATGAATTTTGTATATCGGCTATAAATTTTGCTAATGGTATTTTGCCGTTCCGGCGGCCGCTTCTCTGCCGATAAAGTAGTGAGTTTTCCGCGATGGTAAGGAAGGGTGTGCGCGGGACTGCGCCCGCAGGCGCGTTTCGGAGCGCAACCGCCGCAAAGCGGCGGCGCTTGGCGCGGAGATAACCCAAGAAGGGATACACCGTCGCGGCGTTACGATTTGCGGCTTTTATGCCGCAAATCGTGCCGCTTCCTCGAAACGGCCTCACTTTTTCTGCCGCAGGCAGCGCTTCGGCTGTTTCCCTGCGCCATTAAAATCTACTGTTTTCAGAACTTTTATGAAGTCCTGAAAACAGGTTCAGCGGGGCGAAAAAACTTTTCGCCCCGCTGAACCGGCTTCCCTTCCGGGAAGCCGCTTTCGCTGTGTCGTTTTATCGTTCCTCCCGGAAGAAGCTGAGTCCCAGAGAGGCCGGGGGCTGATCCTCCCGCTTTTTCCGCAGGGATACAATAATCAGCACCGCCAGCGTCACCACATAGGGGAGCATCTTGTACAGTTCCTTCACCGCCAGATTGGTTCCGCTGGGGATGTACAGGTACAGGATGTAGAACCCTCCGAAAAGAATGGACGCCAGCACGCTGACATTGGGCCGCCAGATGGTGAAAATCACCAGTGCGATGGCCAGCCAGCCCCGGTCGCCGAAGGCGTTATTGGACCAGACGCCGCAGGCGTAATCCATCACATAGTACAGTCCGCCCAGCCCGGCAATCATGCTGCCGATGCAGGTTGCCAGATACTTGTAGCGGGTCACGCTGATGCCGGCGGCATCCGCCGTGGAGGCGCTTTCGCCCACTGCCCGCAGGTGCAGACCCACCCGGGTGTGCTTGAGAACATAGGAACTTGCCAGCGCCAGCACAATGGCAAGATACGCAAGGAAGCCGTAGGACAGGAACATCTGGCCAAACACCCCCAGCTTGTCGGCAAAGGGCAGGGACTTGCTGAAATAGCCGCTGGTGGCGGAAAGGGCAATGGAAGGCACCTCGCTGCCCGTCAGCTTGATGAGGGAGCCGCCGAAGAAGTTACCCACGCCCACGCCGAAGGTGGTCATGGCCAGACCGGTGACGTTCTGGTTGGCCCGGAGGGTCACGGTCAGCAGACAGTACAGCAGTCCCATCAGCAGAGAGCCAAGCAGGGAGCACAGCATGGGGATGCCCACCGCCAGCAGGCCGTTCATCTCCGCCGCCGGGACGGCCTGCTCATAGAAAAACGCCCCGATGACGCCGCAGATGCCGCCTACATACATGATGCCGGGAATGCCCAGATTCAGGTTGCCGGACTTTTCCGTCAGGATCTCGCCGGTGCTGCCGTACAGCAGGGGGATGCCCTGCATCACGGCACGGGGAAGGAACGATGCAAAATCAAAAAACATAGCTTATGCCTCCTTCTTTCCGCCCCTGCGCAGGCTGATGCGGTAGGTGATGAAAAACTCGCTGCCGATGATGAAAAACAGGATGATGCCGGTAAGGATGTCGGAGAAGGACTGGTTCAGCTGGAAGGTGCTGGAAATCTCACTGGCGCCCCGTCCCAGCACCACCAGCAGCAGACTGGTGAAAATCATGATGATGGGGTTGAACTTCGCCATCCAGGACACCATGACGGCGGTGAAGCCCCGGCCGCCTACGATGGTGGTGGTGAGGGTGTGATCCGTACCGGCGGTCAGCAGCATTCCCATCAGGCCGCACACCGCGCCGGAGAGCACCATGGTGCGGATAATCACCCGATCCACCTTGATGCCGGCATAGCTGGCGGTGCGCTGGCTCTCGCCTACCACGGCAATCTCATAGCCGTGCTTGCTGTAATTCAGGTAGATGTACATGAACACCGTCAGCACCGCCGCCACAAGGATCACCAGCAGGTACTTCTGCCCGCCCACCACCGGCAGCCAGCCGGACTCCGTGCTCTGGTTGATGATGCCGATCTTGCCGGCGCCCTTGGGCACCTCCCACACGATGATGAAGAAAGCCGCCAGCTGGGTGGCAATGTAGTTCATCATCAGGGTGAACAGGGTTTCGTTGGTGTTCCATCTGGCCTTGAAGAAGGCCGGCAGGAAGCCCCAGATACCGCCGGCAGCCAGCGCCGCCAGCAGGCTGAGGAGAATCAGCGCGGCGTTGGGCAGTTTGTCACCCAGACAGATCATGCAGGCGGCGGTGGCCAGGCAGCCGATAAGCACCTGCCCCTCGGCGCCGATGTTCCAGAACCGCATTTTGAACGCCGGCGTCACCGCCAGAGAGATTCCCAGCAGAACCGCCAGATTCTGGAAGGTGACCCAGGTCTTGCGGGCGGAGCCGAAAGCGCCCTTGAAAATGGTGGCGTAAATGCTGACGGGGTTTTCGCCGGTCATCAGCATGGTGACGGCAGCGCAGACCAGCAGCGCCAGCACAATGGCGCAGCCCCGGATGGCGAAACTCTTGTACCAGGGCAGGGCGTCCCGCTTGGCAATGTGGAACAGGGACTGTTTCTTATTCATCTGCCTTGCCTCCTCCCATCCGGGTCATCAGGGCGCCCACCTGCCGCTTGTCGGTGGTGCGGGCGTCCACCACGCCGGACACCTGCCCGCCGCAGAGCACCACAATCCGGTCGCACAGTTCCAGCAGCACGTCCAGATCCTCGCCTACATACACCACGGCGATGCCCTTCATTTTCTGCTCCGTCAGCAGGTTGTAAATCGTATAGGATGTATTGATGTCCAGACCCCGGACGGCGTAGGCCGTCATCAGCACGGCAGGTGCCTGGGCAATTTCCCGGCCCACCAGCACCTTCTGCACATTGCCGCCGGACATCCGGCGCACCGGGAAGTTGGTGCCGGGCGTCACCACGTCCAGTTCCTGCCAGATGCGCTTGGCCAGATCCTCCGGCTCCTTCCGGTTCAGGAAGACGCCCCGTCCCTTCCGCCAGGAGCGGAGCATCATGTTGCCGGTCATGCCCATGGAGCCAACCAGGCCCATGCCCAGCCGGTCCTCCGGCACGAAGGACATGGCAATGCCGCTTCTGCGGATGTCCATGGGATCCATGCCCACCAGATTCTTGGTTTTCCCGTCCTGGGGATCGTAATAGGTCACAGTGCCGGAGGCAATGGGGTACAGCCCCGCAATGGATTCCAGCAGCTCCCGCTGGCCGCTGCCGGCTACGCCGGCCACCCCCAGCACCTCGCCGGCGTTGACGGTGAAACTCACGTTGTCCAGCCGCTTGACCCCCAGTTCGTCGTAAACCGTCAGGCCGTCCAGCACCAGCCGGGGCGTCACGTTCACCGGATCGGGGCGGTTGATGTTCAGCGTAACGCTGTGCCCCACCATCATGTCCGTCAGGGACTGCTGGTCGGCATCCTTTGTCGGCACGTCGCCGATGTACTCTCCCTTCCGGAGCACCGCCACCCGGTCGGAAACCTCCAGCACCTCGTGGAGTTTGTGGGTGATGATGATGAGGGACTTGCCGTCCGCCTTCATGTTCCGCATGATCCGGAACAGCCGATCCGTTTCCTGCGGCGTCAGCACGGCGGTAGGCTCATCCAGAATCAGGATGTCCGCTCCCCGGTAGAGCACCTTCACGATTTCCACCGTCTGCTTCTGGGAGACGGACATATCGTAAATTTTCTGGTTGGGGTCGATGTCAAAGCCGTACTTTTCGCAGATCTCCTGGATCTTCTTCTCGGCGTCTGCCAGATTCAGCCGGCCTTCCAGCCCCAGCACAATGTTCTCCGTGGCGGTGAACACGTCCACCAGCTTGAAGTGCTGATGGATCATGCCGATGCCGCAGTCGAAGGCGTCCTTCGGCGAGGCGATGGTCACAGGCTTGCCGTGGATATAGATCTGTCCCTCATCGGGAAAGTAAATGCCGGAAAGCATATTCATCAGCGTGGTCTTGCCGCTGCCGTTTTCTCCCAGCAGTGACAGGATTTCGCCTTCCCGCAGTTCCAGATTCACGGCATGGTTGGCCACGACCTTTCCGAAGCGCTTGGTGATGTTTTCCATTTTAACCGCACACGCAGTCCCCAAGGCAGTCACCCTTTCTTCTCAGGCAGGACGCCCGAATGATAAAAAATACGGTTTTATTGTAGCATATGCCCGGCGCATTGTAAATCCAAAGTCATACCTTGTCCGGGAAAAAAATCCCGCCGGAAACGGAAAAAAACTGTGAAAAAATGCAGAACCGCCGCCGGAACGGCAAACCGCCGGAATACAAAAGGCCGGGCCGCCTGTCGGCAGCCCGGTCAAGAGAGGGTATGATCTTAATAAATCTTAGCCGTAGACCTCGTCCAGCAGGGTGATGCCGTCGATTCGCAGGTCAAAGTAAGGAGCGGAGCGGAACTTGGACTCCTGGAAGGCGCCGTTTTCAATGACCTCGGTGTCGGGGGTGTAGTCGGGGTCGGTGTCAACGTCGGCCTGATAGCTGTCCAGCTGCTGGCCGCCCACGGTGAAGGTGGTCACGTCAAAGACCTGACGGGTGCCGGCCTCCAGTTCGGCCTTCACGGCATCGATGGCCTCCTGAGTACCCTCGGCAGCGGCGGTGGTGTTGACCTCGGTGAGCACCACGGAGCCGGTAGACAGATTGCCGGTCCAGTCGGCATCGATGGGATCGCCGTTCATAGCGGCGGTGATGGCATACTCATAGTAGGGAGCCCAGTCGATGCGGGAGGAAACGATGAAGGTGTTGGGGCAGGCGGACTGGGTGGAGCCGTTGTAGGAGACGTTGGGGACACCGGCGGTTTCGCAGGCAGTGGGAGCGCCCATGGAGTCGGCGTGCTGGCTGATGAGGACGCAGCCGTCGCCGATGAGCTTGTTGGCGCCTTCCTTCTCGGCGGTTTCGTCATACCAGCTGCCGGTGAAGGTCACTTCCATGGTGACAGAGGGGCAGGCAGCCCGGGCACCCAGGAAGAAGGAGGTATAGCCGGAGATCACCTCGGCGTAGGTGAAGGCGCCCACATAGCCCATCTTGGCCTGATCGGCGGTGATCTTGCCGCTGTCGATCATCTCGTTGAGCTTCAGACCGGCGGCGATACCGGCCAGATAACGGCCCTCATAGATGGAAGCGAAGGCGTTGTGGTAGTTGGCCAGTTTCTCGGTGTGAGCCTTGGTGCCGGTGGAGTGGCAGAACTGCACGTTGGGGAATTCCTTGGCAGCCTGAATCATGTAATCCTCATGGCCGAAGGAGTCGGCGAAGATGATGTTGCAGCCGGCGTCGGCCAGTTCGCAGGCCTTGTCGTAGCACTCCTGGCCCTCGGGTACGTTGGTAATCAGGGTGTACTCCACGCCCAGCTTCTCGCAGGCGGCCTTGGCGGCGTTGATGAAGTTCAGGTCGTAGGTGGAGTTCTCGTCATGCAGGGTGATGAAGCCAACCTTGAAATCGGAGGCAGGCTCCTGAGTATCGGCGGGAGCCTCGGTGTTGCTGTCGCTGTTGGTAGTATCTTCACTCTTGCTTCCGCCGCAGGCGGCCAGAGTGAGGATCATCGTGAGGCTGAGGAGCAGAGCAAAAAACTTCTTCATTTCAGTATCCTCCTTCAAATTATGTGATCATGATGGAAAGCCATCGAATCAACAGGACTATCATACAGAAAAATGCGGAAAATAGCAACGCATAATCCGCAACAAATTCTCCGGCAAAAGTATTACCTTTTTGTGAAAAGAGGAGAAAGCAATAAGGAGTGGTAATACCTGTCTTTCCTCCAAACAATGATGCACTCTGCGGGGCATTTGCCGCCGGCCTCTGCCCCTCCACCGGGAAAGGGCTTTTCAAACCCGGTAAAACCGTTTATAATAAAAAGGAAACCAATCAGACGGGAGGCGGCTGCCGTGGCGGATCTGAATACCGACGTGCGCTTCATCCGGGGCATCGGTGAAGCCCGGGCCAAAGCCCTTGGGAAGCTGGGCATTACCACGCTGGAGGAACTTCTGGCATGGTTCCCCCGGCGCTACGAGGATCGCCGGGAAGTGCTGCCCATCAGCCGCCTCGTCCCCGGTGAAACCGCCTGCGTGTCCGCCATGATTGCCGCGGAACCCACGCTGTCCCACATCCGGCGGGGCATGGATCTGGTGAAGGTTCGAGCCGTGGACGAAACCGGCACGCTGGATGTCACCTTTTTTAATCAGACGTGGCTGAAGAATCAGCTTCATGTAGGGGAAACCTATATTTTCTGCGGAAAGGCAGAGGGGAGCCACCTGCGCAAAACCATGGCCTCTCCCATTGTGGAGCAGGCGGGGCGGCAGGAGCGCACCGGCCGCATCGTCCCCGTCTATCCCCTGACCGCCGGGGTCAGCCAGCAGCTGCTGACCCGTGCCGTCCGGCAGGGGCTGGATGCCTGTGCCGACATTCTGCCGGACTGCCTGCCGGACGACGTGCGGCAGACCCACGGCCTGTGCCGGGTGAATTACGCCTATGAGAACATCCACTTCCCGGAATCCCCGGAGGCGCTGGACATGGCTCGGCGGCGGCTGGCCTTTGAGGAACTGTTTTTCTTTGCCGCCGGGCTGAAGCTGCTGCGCTCCCGGCGGGAGACGGTTTCATCGGAGCCATTTGCCCCTGTGGACATGGCGCCCTTTTACGATACTCTCCCCTTCACCCTGACAGACGCCCAGCGCCGCTGCGTTGAGGAGGCCGTTGCCGATATGCGCAGCGGCAGCGTCATGAACCGTCTTTGTCAGGGGGATGTAGGCTCCGGCAAAACCATGGTGGCCGCCGCCTGCGTCTATTTCTGCGTGAAAAACGGCCGTCAGGCGGCGATGATGGCACCTACGGAACTGCTGGCGGAGCAGCATTACCGGGGACTGGCGCCCCTGCTGGAAAAGCTGGGCATCCGCTGTGCCCTGCTGACCGGCTCCGTTCCCGCAAAGGAAAAGCGCACCGTCACCGCCGGTCTGGCCTCCGGGGAAATTGACTTTGCCATCGGCACCCATGCCCTCATCTCACAGCAGGTGGCCTTTGCCCGTCTTGGGCTGGTGGTCACGGACGAGCAGCACCGCTTCGGGGTGGCGCAGCGGACGGCGCTGGCGGAAAAGGGGGCGCACCCCCATATGCTGGTCATGTCCGCCACCCCCATTCCCCGGACGCTGGCGCTGATCCTGTACGGAGATCTGGACATATCTGTCATCGACCAGCTTCCTCCGGGACGGAAGCCCATTGAAACCTATGCCGTCACCTCCGCCTATTATCCCCGGCTGTATGCCTTCATCCGCAAACAGGTGGAATCCGGGCGGCAGGTGTACATCGTCTGCCCCATGGTTTCGGAAAACGACGACCTCCCGGACGAGCGGAAAGCCGTGACGGAATACGCCCGGAAGCTGCAAAGTGAGGTGTTCCCCGACCTTCGGGTAGCGTTTGTCCACGGCAAAATGAAGGCGAAGGAGAAGGACGCCGTTATGGCGGCCTTCGCCGCCGGGGATACGGACATTCTCGTTTCCACCACGGTGATTGAAGTAGGCGTGGACGTGCCCAACGCCAGCCTGATGGTGGTGGAAAACGCGGAGCGCTTCGGCCTCAGCCAGCTTCACCAGCTGCGTGGGCGGGTGGGGCGGGGCGTCCACCAGTCCTACTGCGTGCTGGTATCCGACAGCAGGAACGAGGAAACCCGCCAGCGGCTGAAGGCCATGACAAAAACCACCGACGGCTTCAAAATCGCAGAGGAGGATCTCCGGCTCCGGGGCCCCGGCGACTTCTTCGGTGTCCGGCAGCACGGCCTGCCGGGTCTGCGGGTGGCGGACATTGGCTGCGACACCCGGCTCCTGTCAGAGGCGCAGGCCGCCGCCGAGGCACTGCTGGCCGCGGATCCCGATCTGTCCCGCCACCCCGCCGCGGCGGAGCGGGTGCGGAAGCTGTTCCGGCAGAGTGAAAACAGCCTCAACTGAGTCAAAAACGGAACGCAGGCCGCCTCCGCCGGCCGTCTCCGGAAAATGCCGCCTGCCGGCGGAATTGCCTGCATTTCCACAAAATCTCTCCGCCGGGTTGACATTGCCTTTTTTTTGGCATACTATAGACATAACGCAGACAAACCGACAACTGCATACGGTTCCGGTAGGTAAGGCTACCACAGGGATATGGATCGCTGCCGCGGAGTGATGGAGACATCATGAGAGGGTTTGAAC
>CAKUBJ010000043.1 GCA_934636905.1 uncultured Dysosmobacter sp.
CCGACGGGAATCCCACCCGTTATCCATCGGGGCGCGTATGATGGTACGCGTAAGCGAGTGGACGTGAAAACGTCAATTTGGGTGGTATCGCAGAAGCACCAGCTTTTGTCCCATGCGTGGGGCAGAGGCTGTTTTTTTATTCCCTTTCCGGCCCCGGCACAGCCGGAACGGTCATCTGCCGCCCAACATTCTATATTTTCTGGAGGAACCCAAAATGAAAAACAGCATGATGAAGAGAATCCTGACCCTGACCCTTGCCTGTGCCATGACCCTGTCTCTGGCCGCCTGCGGCAGCAAGACCGAAGCCCCTGCCGACAGCGGCGATTCCCAGCAGGAAACCCAGCAGCCGGAAGAAACCAAAACCTACAAGGCGGCCATCATCAAGCAGCTGGATCACGCCTCTCTGGATGAGATTGCCGCCGCCGTCGCTGCGGAGCTGGACAAAATTGCGGAGGAAAAGGGCGTCACCATCACCTATGACATCACCTCCGGTCAGAACGACCAGAGCACCCTGAAGCAGCTTTCCGATCAGGCTATTGCCGACGGCGTGGACGTCATCATCCCCATTGCCACCGCCGCCGCCCAGATTGCCGCCCTCTCCGCAGAGGAAACCCAGACTCCGGTGGTCTATGCCGCTGTCTCCGACCCGGAGGCCGCCAAACTCACCGGCAAGGAGGGTGTCACCGGCACCAGTGACGCCCTGAATACCGGGTTCATCATGGACATGATGTTTGCCCAGAATCCCGCCATCTCCAAGGTGGGCCTGCTGTACTCTCTGTCCGAGCCTAACTCCACCAATCCCATTGCCGACGCCAAGGCCTATCTGGACGCCAAGGGCATTGAGTATGTGGAGCAGACCGCCAATACCAATGACGAGGTAGTGGCCGCTGCCTCCGCCCTGATTGCCGCCGGCGTGGACACCGTGTTCACCCCCACCGACAACGTGATTATGGCCGCCGAACTGGCCATTGCCGAGGACTTTGCCAAAAACGGCATCACCCACTACACCGGCGCCGACTCCTTCGTCCGCAACGGTGCCTACGCCACCTGCGGCGTGAACTACACCAATCTGGGCGCCGAAACCGCGGATCTGGCCTACACCGCCATGACCGAGGGCATGGACGGCATGGAGGACTACTACCTGATGGACGGCGGCATCATCACCGTCAACACCGACACCTGCGCCATGATTGGCAGCGCGGCGGATTACGCCTGCTTTAAGGACATGGGCGAGGTGGTGGAGGTCACCACCACCAAGGACTGATTTCTCAGAGTGAATCATCGCATCTGCTCCCCCGGCTCCGCGCCGGGGGCTGCGGTATGAAAGGAGCGTTTTTCCCTTGCTGCTGATTACCCAAACCGCCCTGGAACTGGGCTTCCTGTATGCGCTGGTGGCCATGGCGCTGTTTCTGAGTTTCCGCATTCTGAATATCGCCGATATGACCACCGACGGCTGCTTTGTACTGGGGGCGGCGGTGTCCGTCACCCTGTCTGCTGCCGGGCATCCGATTCTGGCCATCCCCGCCGCCATGCTGGTCGGCAGCTGCGCCGGATTCGTCACGGCCTTTTTGCAGACCCGGCTGGGGATTCCCTCCATTCTTGCCGGCATCGTCACCAACACGGGGCTGTACACCGTGAACCTCATGGCCATGGGCTGGAAAGCCAACCAGAGCCTTCTGGGGAGCGATACGGTATTCACCCTGCTGCGGGACACCGGCATCGGCGGGGCGTGGTATGAACTGCTGCTGGCGGCTGCCGTCACCCTTCTGGCGGGAGCACTGCTGCTGGCATTTCTGAAAACCCGGCTGGGGCTTTCCATCCGGGCCACCGGTGACAACCCGGATATGGTGCGGGCCTCCTCCCTGAATCCGGCGTTTACCATTACGGTGGGGCTGTGCGTGTCCAACGCCCTGACGGCCCTTTCCGGCGCCATGGTGGGGCAGTATCAGAAAACCGTGGACATCAATTCCGGCACCGGCATCGTAGTTATCGGCCTTGCCTGCCTGATTATCGGCGAGACGGTGCTGGGGCGCCGGACGGTTGCCCGCGGCATTCTGGCCGTTCTGATTGGCTCCGTGATTTACCGCTTTATCTACGCGGTGGTGTTCTACACCAAAATCGTGCCGGTGGAGTGCCTGAAGCTGCTGACGGCCGTGATTGTGGCGCTGGCCATTGCCGCCCCTTCCATCCGGAAATGGGCAGCGTTCCAGAAGCGGAAAATGACCGCCGGAAAGGGGGAAACGGAAAATGCTTGACATCCGACATATTTCCAAGACCTTCAATCCGGGGACGGTCAACGAAAAACGCGCCCTGACCGACCTCTCCCTCCATCTGGATAAAGGGGAGTTTGTCACCGTCATCGGCTCCAACGGCGCCGGCAAGTCCACCCTGTTCAACGCCATTGCCGGCAGCTTTTATGTGGATGCCGGCAGCATTGAGGTGGAAGGCCGGGACATCACCTTCCTGCCGGAGTACCGGCGGGCCAAGCATATCGGCCGCCTGTTTCAGGACCCCCTGAAGGGGACGGCACCCCACATGACCATCGAGGAAAATCTGGCGCTGGCAGCGGGAAACGGCGGCTGGTTTTCCCCGCTGAGCCGGAAGGACAGGGACGGCTTCCGGGAACGTCTGGCGCTTCTGGACATGGGGCTGGAGGATCGGATGCGCCAGCCGGTGGGACTGCTCTCCGGCGGCCAGCGGCAGGCGCTGACGCTGCTGATGGCAACCATGAATCCGCCGTGGCTCCTGCTGCTGGACGAGCACACCGCCGCTCTGGATCCCGGCACCGCGGAAAAGGTGCTGGCACTGACGAAGCGGATTGTGGCAGAGGGAAACATCACCTGCCTCATGGTGACCCACAACATGAATCAGGCGTTGGAGCTGGGCACCCGGACGCTGATGATGGCCGACGGCCATATCGTGCTGGACGTCTCCGGCTCCCGGCGGGCAGGCATGACCGTGAAGATGCTTATTGAGCAGTTCAGAGCCGGCACCGGAAAGGCGCTGGACAATGACCGGATGCTGCTTTCCTGACCGGCAGCGCCTTCCAATTGCAAGCTGCATAACAGACGGAGCACCTCCCTTCCGGGAGGTGCTCCGTTGTTTTTTCGGATGAATGCGGAAATTCTGCAAGCGTCGGTTCTGTCAGGCGTCCTCAGACCGGGCAGGTCCAGCCGTGGGGATCCGGCCGGGTGCCCCACTGAATGCCGGTGAGGGTGTCGTAAAGCTTCTGCGCCAGCGGGCCGGTTTTGAAATCGTTGATGACGTATTCCTTCCCCTGATAGGTCAGTTCCCCGATGGGGCAGACAACGGCGGCGGTGCCTACGCACAGCGCCTCTTCCAGCTTGCCGGCGGCAGCGGCCTCAAACAGTTCCTCCACGGAGATGAGCCGTTCCTCCGCAGGGGTTCCCCAGTCCCGGAACAGCTGGAGGCAGGAGCGGCGGGTGACACCGGGAAGAATGGAGCCGGTAAGCATGGGGGTGACGATTTTCCCGTCAATTTTGAAGACCACGTTCATGCCGCCTCCCTCTTCCACATATTTGTGCTCCACGCCGTCCAGCCAGAGAACCTGAGAGTAGCCGTTGGCAAAGGCCCTCTCTCCGGCGCGGTTGGAGGCGCCGTAGTTGCCGCCGCACTTGGCCTCGCCGGTGCCGCCCCGGACAGCCCGGACATCCTCGGTTTCCACGATGATTTTCACCGGTTCCATGCCGCCGTCAAAGTAGCTGCCCACCGGGGAGAGCATCACCACGAACATGGCCTCATGGACGCCGTGAAGCCCCAGCTTGGGGTCGGTGCCGAACAGGAAGGGGCGGATATAGAGGGAGGTGCCCGGCTCGGAGGGGACGAAGCGCTCGTCCACCTTCACCAGCGCCTTTACGGCCTCCAGTGCGTCCTCCGGCGGAACCACCGGAAGCCCCAGACGGATGGCGGAGTTTTTCATGCGCTCCATGTTGTCCCAGGGGCGGAACAGCTGCACCTGCCCGTCGGGGCGGCGGTAGGCTTTCAGCCCCTCAAAAACCTCGGCGCCGTAGTGGAACACGCAGGCGGCGGGAGACAGGGAGATGTTCTGGAAGGGGACGATGCGGGGGTCATGCCAGCCCTGTTCATCATTGTAGTCCATGACGAACATATGGTCGGTGTAGTAAATGCCGAAGCCCAGCTTGTCAGAGGGAACCGGTTCGCCGGGATGGGTGGTTTTCGTAATGCTGATATTCATAAAGACTCCTCCTGTATTGACCGATGAAAGGTCAGATTTCTTTCAGATGTTCCATGTTCTTCCGGATGCCGTTGCAGCATTCGTGGAAGGTGGCCTTTTCCTCCGGGGTGAGGGGCAGTTCCACCACTTCTTCCACGCCGCCGGCGCCGATGACGCAGGGAACGCCGGCAAACAGACCCTCTTCGCCGTATTCTCCCCGCAGTTCGGCACTGGCGGGCAGGATGGCCTTTTCGTCGTGGAGCACCACGCTGGCCATTTTCGCCGCCGTGGCGGAGATGCCGTACTCCGTGCAGAATTTTCCGGCAAAGGTGACCCAGCCGCCGCCGATGGACTCCTTCTGGAGGGCAGGGCGGTCAAAGCGGAAGCGTTCGTCCCGCTCCGCCCACACATCCAGCGGCACCCCCCGGAAGCTGACGCAGGACCAGGGGGCAAACTGCTGGTTGCCGTGCTCCCCCATCATGTAGGCGGTGATGGACTTGTGGTCTACCCCGGTCTGCCGGGCCAGCGCGCTGAGGAGGCGGGAAGTGTCCAGCCCGGTGCCGGTGCCGAACACCCGCCCCCGGGGCAGTTCCAGATGCAGTGCCAGTTCCCGGGTGACAATGTCGCAGGGGTTGGTGATGTTGATAACCACACCGTCAAACCCGCTGGCTTTCACCCTGTCGGCAAAGCCCCGGACGGCGGGAATGGTGAAGTCCATCTCCGTCAGGCGGTCATGGGTGCCCCGCAGCAGGTCGATTTTTCCCACACTGTTGATGAGGATGTCGCAGCCGCCCAGGTCCTCAAAGCTGCCGGCGCGAACCGTAACCCGATGCGTGAGATAGGCTGCGGCGTCCCGGAGATCCTGCACCTCGCTGGCCAGCTTCTGCTGGTTCTGATCCACCAGAACCAGTTCATCCGCAATGCCCTGCATGGCCAGTGCGTAGGCGGTGTGGGCACCTACATGCCCCAGACCCATGATGCCGATGACTCTTGTTTTTGCCATTTGAATACGCTTCCTTTCTGTCTGAAACCAAAGATAAAATCAATATTCCGAATTACATACCGAAGTTGGGGAACAGTACGCAGGTATACAGCATGGCCAGCACCATGTAGAGCGCCAGAATGATGGCAAAGGCCACCAGCGTCCGCTTCATGACGGCGCTTTCGTTGCCCATTTCATCCACAGTGGCACAGGCGGCCACGGTGTTGTTGGGGCAGATAAGGTTGCCCAGCGAGGCGCCGGCGTTCTGCCCGGCAAAGATGGTGATGGGGTTCATGCCAAGGGAGGCCGCCGCGTCCATGTGCATCTGGGCAAACATGATGTTGGAGCCAAGCCCCGTGCCGGTGATAAACGCGCCGCTGGAGCCGATGAGCACCGCCGCCGCAGGATAGAACCGGCCTACCACCGCGGCAATGCCGCCGGCCAGACGGTTCATCATGCCGGTGCTGGGGGACTGCATGATGTAGGCCACAATCAGGAGGCTGCCCATGGTCACCAGCACCGGAATCACATGGCCTACGGTGCGTCTGGCCACATCCGTGTAGGTTTTGAAGGAAACCCCCAGCGTCAGCGCCCCCAGAATGCCGCAGAGGATGATGACCAGATCCACCCAGACGATGTAGCCGAAGGTGCACATGACGGCGAAGCCGTTGGGAACCACGGCGGGGAAGCCGTACCGGATCACCGGCAGGAGCGCCAGCATGTAAATGTAGGGGGACAGCGCTCTGGCGGCGCTGTATTTCCGCCGGGTGACGGTGCTGCGGTTGCGGAATTCCTCCGGGGTCTTCACCCTCACCGTCTTTACATAGGCCACGGACAGCAGGATGGAAATCAGGCCGGTGCCCATGGAGGTGACCTCGGCACCTACGAAGTTGGAGAGGAAGAACATGACGCCGCAGGTAGTGACGCCGGCAAAGGTAAGATAGGGGACGATGCCCTTGAAGCCCTTTTTCCCGTAGGCCATGGCCACCATGATGAAGGGAATGATGAGGACGCCGAACATATGGAACCGGCCCACCATGGCGGAGTTCAGCGCCACGGTGGAAACCCCGGCATCCACCAGCGCCGCGCCGCCGTTGATGGTGGTCAGTCCCGCGCCGCCCCAGGAGGCGGGGGTGGCATCTCCCAGCAGGGCAATGGCGATGGAGGTGACGGGGTCAAAGCCCAGCGCCACCAGAAAAGGCGCGGCAATGGCGGCAGGGGCGCCGGCGCCGGCGGCACCCTCCAGAAAAATGGGAAGCATCATGCCGATGATGACCACCTGCACCCGGCGATCCTCGCTGATGCCGGAAATGGTGGCTTTTACGTCCTCAATGGCGCCGGTTTCCCGCAGCAGGTTCAGAATGGTAAAGGCACCGAAGACCATCAGCACGATTTTGAGGCCTTCCTTGATGCCCTTCCAGACCAGAGGATCCAGAACCTTGACCATGTCGGTGAAGGAGATGCGATCCACGTTGAAAAACGTGAAGGCCAGCACAATGGTCCAGAGAAACGCAACGGGAGATACCTTCTTGGCGGACTGTTTGAAGCCCAGAATGCCCACCAACACCACGAGGATGGGGCTGAGGGCCATGACAAAACTTACAAATTCCATGGGAGTTCTCTCGCTTTCCTGAAAAGATGGGATATTTCTTTGCCGCCGCTGCCGGCCGGACAGCCACGGTCAAAAGCAAACAGAAAAGCGGCCCCGCCGAACCGACGGAGCCGCTTGGTGTTTCGGATTCAATCCTCAGCGGATCGAAGGGGAAACCAGACGCTGTACCGGGATTCGACAAAGGGAAGTCTTGTTTACCAGCAGAATCAGGGAGCAAATAATAATGGACGCCAGCAGCAGGCCGGCGTCCAGAATCAGGGCAATATTGGTCATTTCAGGGCAGGAGAAAGCGGCGCAGAGAGACTGCGCAGAAGCATATGCAGAAGAGAAAACCGTCATGTGAGCCATTGCTTTCCTCCGCCCTTTCCTTAGGATGGGGGCAGTTTAGCACGGTAAAAACGCCGCGTCAAGAGGCAGACTGCCGAAAACCCACAAGATTGGTAGTGTGACCAAGCGTACATGGTTTTGAAAAATAAAATTTCGTAAAAATGGAGAGAAAAAACCGGGATAGATCCACCTTTCCGAATTTGAAAAACGCGGCGCCGGGTGCGGCCTGTCCGGTGCGATTCCGGCGGCCATTCCGCCGGAACATACTTTCCCCTGCGGCTTCATAGGCTGAGAAAAAGGGGGAATGCGTATGACGGAAACGGAGCGGGACATTGCGCTGGCACTGCTGAAGCGGCTGCGGCAGCGGCAGCTGATTCCGGAGGAAACCTACCTTGCCGCCGCGGCCTCCGGCTGTTTTGACCGGCAGCGTTTTACGCCGGACGCCGGCACCGGCAGAGAAACCGTCACGGAGGAGGTGGAGAGGAATGACAGGAATCCCGTGGCTCCGGGAGCGGCTCCGACAGGGAATGACCGTCTATGATCTGCCCCTGCGGGTGACCTTTTACGCCCGGGTTTCCACGGAAAAGACGGAACAGCAGGGCAGTCTGGAAAACCAGATTCAATACTACACGGAGTTGATTGAAAAAAATCCCCGGTGGACATACATCCCCGGCTATGTGGACGAGGGCATCTCCGGCACCAGCACCCGGGGGCGGGAGCGGTTCCTGCGCATGATTGCGGACGCTCGGCAGGGGCGGTTTGACCTGATTATCACCAAGGAGATTTCCCGGTTTTCCCGGAATACGCTGGACAGTATCCAATATACGCAGGAACTGCTGGACTGCGGCGTGGCCGTCCTGTTCCAGAACGACAACATCAACACCCTGGACGGCGACAGCGAGTTCCGGCTGGTGGTGATGGCCGGCATGGCGCAGGATGAGGTGCGCAAGCTGTCTGAACGGCTGAAGTTCGGGTTCCGGCAGTCCATCAAGAACGGTCATGTTTTGGGAAATAATCGCTTGTGGGGCTATGACAAAAAGGACTGCCGGCTCACTGTCCTCCCGGAGCAGGCGGAGACGGTGCGGCTGATTTTCCAATTGTACGCCACCGGGGAATACGGCCTGCGGAAGCTGGCACAGGAGCTGACCCGCCGGGGGTACAGAAGCCTGGGGGGAAACGCATTCAATCCCACCACCGTGGGCCATATTCTGCAGAATCCCAAATACAAGGGCTGGTACTGCGGAAACAAAACCCGGTCACAGGATTACCGGAAAAAGAAGACGCTGTTTCTGGAGGAAAGCCAGTGGGTGACCTATCCAGACCCCAACATTCCCGCCATTGTCTCCGAAGAACTGTGGAACCGGGCCAACGCCCTGTTCAAAGAGCGCAGTGCCCGCACAAAAACCGCCGGCGCAGGGTATCGGAGCCGGTATCCCTACAGCGGGAAAATCATCTGCGGAATCCACGGCACCGCCTTCCATCGCCAGAGTTTCCGGACGCTGGAGGGACAGACGGAGTACTGGCAGTGCCGGAGATACCGGGAACACGGGAAGGAGGGCTGCGGCCTGCCCAACATCCGGACAGAGGAGTTGGACGCGGTTCTGACGGTGCAATTCCAAAAGCTGGTGAAAAATCAGCGGCAGATTGTCCGGCTGGTGCTGGACAGCGTTGCGGAAGCCCAGCGGCGGAGGGACTGTGCCGGCGAACTGGCTCGTATGCAGTCCCAACTCCGGCAGCTGGAGGACAAAAAGGAGCGGCTGCTGGAACTGTGTACCGCCGGTGCCGTTGCCGTGCAGGAGTTCAAGGAGCGGAACGACGGGCTCAATGACCGGATTGCCGCACTGCGGCGGCAGATGGAAGCCCTGCATCAGCGGGAGCGGGAAACGGAAAGCCCGGATGTGCCGCTTTCCCGGCTGGAGGAAGCCCTGAGGCAGGAACTGGACGCGGAACACGGCCTTTCATCGGAGGTGGCGGCATCCATCCTTGACCACGCGGTTGTCTGCCAAGGCAGCAGCAGGGAAACCATCCGGCTGGAGCTGCATCTCAGGCTGGGGCAGACTGCCTCCGCCGTTTTTTCGCGGAACAAATCTGCCTTTTGGAATCCATCTTCTTTACGATGTGAGCCACCAGACGCAGATTGTGCTGAATAAGCAGATTCCGCGCATCGGAGTCCCCCTGCGCCATCCGGCTCAGGCAGTCCCGCTCCTCTGCGGCGGACAGGGGGCGGGGGAACGACCCACCCCGTTCCAGCCGCAGGGACAGCAGCAGTGTGTTGGCAAACAGTATCAGCGCAGCAGAAATCATAAGCGACACCTCCTGTTCACCTCTATGAAACAGGGGGAAGTCCCTATGCCCTGCGGCGGGGCAGGCTGTGCCCCCTCCCTGCCGCAGAAAATCCGAAAACCGGTTGATTTGCGGGGCGCTTCGTGCTACAATACCTGCGGAAGCGCCGGAGGCGTGTATTTTTCAGTCCGGCAGTTAGAGGAATCTAACAGCTGAAGCGTCATCAATTCCGGGGTCTGTGCCCCGATGCAGGAGGTAATCATCATGATTCAGACCACATTGAATATTGACGGCATGATGTGCGGAATGTGCGAATCCCACATCAACGACGCCGTGCGCAGGGACTTTCCCGTCAAGAAGGTAACTTCTTCCCACAGCAAAGGCACCTGCGTCATTCTTTCTGAGGAGCCGCTGGACGAGGGGAAACTCCGGGAAACCATCGATGCCACCGGCTACACGCTGGTGAGCGTCCAGTCCCAGCCGTATGAGAAAAAGGGTGGCCTCGGCGGCCTGTTCCATCGAAAATAAGGGTTCCACCCGGAAAAGTCTTTTCGCCCCGCTGAACTTGTATTCAGAACCTTTGAAAAGTTCTGAATACAGTGATTTGAATGGCGCAGGACACCCCTCTTGGGTTATCTCCGCGCCAAGTGCCGCCGCTTTGCGGCGGTTGCGCTCCGAAACGCGCCTGCGGGCGCAGTCCCGCGCACACCCTTCCTTACCGCTGCGAAAAACTCACTGCTTTATTGACAATCTCAAGGGAGCCGCAAAAGGCGTGGTTCCGTAAGAAAACATTTATGTGAGAGAATCGGCGTAGTTTAGGCTACGCCGGTTTTCTTTTCTTTT
>CAKUBJ010000044.1 GCA_934636905.1 uncultured Dysosmobacter sp.
GCGGCGGTTGCGCTCCGAAACGCGCCTGCGGGCGCAGTCCCGCGCACACCCTTCCTTACCGCCGCGGAAAACTCACCTCTTTATCGACAGTCTCAGGCAGACGCTCCTGCTGCTTAGAAAATAATCCGCGCAATTTCCATCGTCGCGATTTTCAGTACGACGCCGCCGGACATCAGAAAGAACCAGACCTCCCGCATCCGCTGCGTTTTCGCAATGGGCGCGGCAATGGCGGCAACGATAATCACCAGCGCACCGATGCAGCCAATGACGATAGGAACGCTGGCCAGCGGGAACAGCCCCGGTGCACAGCTTCCGTCAATGGCGCACTGGATGGTCTTGTCCAGTCCGTCCCGGGTCGCCGCAAAGCAGCAGATCACAAGGCCGAATACCAGCAGGAGCAGGCTCCTGCGTCCCCAATACTGGATGCTTGAACGATTTACAAAAGAAAAGCCCACAAAGCCCAACAGGACAAGAATCATCACCGTGGTAACGGTGGTGACTGTGTTTCCAAAATAGTTTTTCATTCGGATCCCTCTTTCTTGTTATACGCGTGCCTGCAAGATGCCGGAAGCAAGCCGGCGCCTACAGTTCTTTCACCATCTGTACTTCCTGAAAACATCTGCAGAAAACTGTATATTCGACCGTTTTGACTTCTGTAAAGCCTTCTCCACTGTCATGGACTGTCAGATTCATGCACGCCCAATCCTTCGATTTGTCGATCGCTCTCAATTCCATGCTGCCCGTTGTCCCCTTTCCGCCCGTGTCTCTGTGCCGATCCGCGCGGAATGCATATCCACTGCGCCATATCCTGTCTATCATCCCGCCCCGCCGCACAGTCTTTCTCCTCAAAAGGTTCTCCCGCAGCTTTTTATAAGGAGGGTTTCCGCTTTTTCCGGACGGACTCAATTTGGGCGATCAAGCGGTCGATATGCGTGCGCAGCATGGGCGCGACGCATTCCTTTTCAGCGGCTCCGTCGTAAACGCTGTAAAGCAGGAACATGGGGCCGTAAAATTCCAGAGCCAGCTGCATGGCATCCTCGTCGGAATCCGTCAGACTCCGGAAAATCGCCGCCATGTACTCGGTAGGGCCGGCGGCCAGGCAATCGTGATACAGCTGCTTCAGCTTCGGATCCCGGTACTGCTCCAGTGTCAGCATTTTGCGGAAATTGGAGGCGAAGGGGTCTTTTGTCCAGTGGTCAAACTGCGCCATGCTGTATGTGCGGATTTTTTCAATCGGCGTGTGCAGGTAGGCCTCTGCAAAGCCGTCCGGCTGCGTTTCCGGCATTTCGTATTCCGCAGCGCGTTCGTAGTCCATCCGGTTCATCCGCACCACGATGCTGTCCAGAATCTCCTGCTTGCCGGCGTAGTGCTTGTACAGGGCACCCTTTGTGATGCCCAGCCGCTGGGCAATGTCACGCATGGAGGTGCCCAGATACCCCTTCTCCGCAAATAATTCCAGCGCGGTTTCCAGAATGCGCTCTTTTGTGGTGCCGGCCATGGTGTCCCTCCTCAATCGTTTGTAACCGATCGGTTACTTACAGTATAGTAACCGATCGGTTTCCTGTCAAGTCCTTTTCAAAAATTTGATCCTCCGGCACTACACGGCGGAACGGAAAAACGCCGCTGCGGGAAAGGCTTTTCGCGGATCTACAAACACGGGGTCTTTGACAAATGGGCACATAAACAGAATAATGCGGCGGTTCTTGCCGAAAGGAACAGACTTCCGGTAAGAACCGCCGCATAGATTTCGTATAGATTCCGTGAGTTGAAACGCGGATCCGCAAGGATCTATGGGGGCAGGCTTTCACCCCTGCGGATTGCGTCCGGAGGGCACGCCACAGGCTGCCGCAATTACGGCTCCTCCGGCGGGGTGATGAGGGAGGTTTCCGGCTCTGTCGGGGTATCCGGTTCCGAGGGAGCCGCAGGTTCTGAAGGGACGGCCGGCTCCGTCGGTGCGGAAGGCTCCGAAGGCGCCGTGCCAGTGTTCCCGCCGGATGCAGGGAGTTCCGCCGGGGCGCTTCCGGGGGCGGCGGCAGGTGCCCGCAGAACCACCTTGTTGCGCACCTTGTAATCGCTGGCAGCCTCAAAGTGGCTGTCGATAACCTTGCCGTCCCGGTCGTAGATGGTCTGGTAGGTTCTCACCTTGTGGCCGGTGTAGGGGGTCACCTTCACCACGTCCGGGGCGCCGGGCGCCATGGTGGGGTCTTCCTCATAAATCGTCTCCCAGGGGGTGTCGGAGAGCACCTCGTTGGTCATTTTCGCGTAAGTACCGTCAACATTGGTGCCCAGAATCTTGACGGTCAGGTAGCCGCCGCTGTAGCTGGTGACGATTTTTACCGGGTAAAGGGTGTTGTTGGTGAATTTATAGTCCGGGCCGCCCCAGGACACCGTGGCGTCCATGCCCCAGCTGATGTAGGCGGGCACATAGCGGTGGGCATAGCGCTCCGTGATTTCCAAATTGCTCAGCAGGCACGCCAGATACAGGGTGGAGGAGGTCTGGCAGATGCCGCCCCCCACCTCGTCCACGGTTTCCCCCTTGACATAGGCCGGGGCGGGCTTGTAGCCCCGGGCCTCCGTGCGCTGTCCCACGGACCCGTTGTAGGAGAAGGTTTCGCCGCTGTTGAGGACAATGCCGTTGATGGACTGGGCAGACAGCTTCACGTTGCCGATGCGCCCGGCGGAGCCGGAGACATGGGTTTTGGCCTCTCCCAGTACGTCCCGGAACAGCACGGCCTTCAGCTGTTGGGCGGTGACCTGCGGCTCTTCGATAACGGCGTCCACCGTCAGCGTTTCGCCGGGGGCGGCAGCGTCCATGGCCTTCTGGGCGGCGGCGGCGTCAAAATCAGCCCCCAGCTGTTCGGGGAGGATGGTATCGGTAGCGGCGTCATAGGAGGCGTTTTTCATCTTACCGTGAAGTTCATCGTAAATCTCCTGCGCGGTGAGGACTTTGGCCGGGAGGGTTTCCGCAGTCAGTTCCACCACGGCCTCCGGCTCGGAACTGACGTGCACCGCGTTCTGAATGGCGCGGCGCAGTTCGTTTTCCGCAATGGAGCGGCCGTCCCGGGCGGTGGTGATTTCAAGGGACTGACCCTCCAGCCGGTAAGCCGTATCAATCGGCGCGGCGTTCAGAAGGGCGGACAGCTTCGCTATGGCCTCATCCAGCCGGCGGCTGTCCCAGTACAGCGTGCCGTCATAGCCGGTTTCCTTTCCCAGCAGGTATTTCAGATAGGTAAAGCCTGTGGAGAGGTAACCCTTTCCCTGCTGGAGAATAAACGGAGTTTTCGCCATATGGTCATAGCCGTCTTCCGGAAAAAGCCCCAGTTCCTCAAAGGTAATGGACGCATCCGGCTCCCGGTCTTCCGGGGATGCGGCGCCCTGCTCGCTGAGGTAGATTCTGCACACCCGCCGGGGAATTTCGGCTTCCAGTCTGGCCTGCGCTTCCTCCACGGTCAGGCCGCCTACCGCCACACCGTTGACGGTAGTATGAGGAAAAAAGGTGCTGCGGTTATTCGCCAGCGTACAGCAGGCGCCGAAAAGCACCACAACCGTCAGAACAACTGCGCCCAGTGCGATTTTCCAGCCCTTCCCGCCTTTTTTCCGGTTTGGCTCCTCCGCCAGCCGCTTCCCCGGCTGGGCCTGCACATTGGCTTCCATCGGTTCCATGATGAAGCCCTCCTAAATCACAATGTCGTTCAAAGAGAAACAGCTTCTCAATCAACGATATCATACCATCCTTTCCACAAAAAAGGTGTTACAATCCGGTAACAGAGCCGGAAATTTTGCAGGAAAAGCCGGCCGGAGCAGCACTCCGACCGGCCGAGACTGTCGATAAAGTGGCAAATTCTCCGCACCGGTAAGGAAGGGTGTGCGCGGGAAACCCAAGAAGGGTGTCCTGCGCCATTAAAATTTGCAGTTTACAGAACTTTTATAAAGTTCTGAAAACTTGCTCAGCGGGGCGAAAAGACTTTTTCGCCCCGCTGAGCCGGCCGGAGCAGCACTCCGGTCGGCCTTGCTGCATTTTTTCCGGGATGCAGGCAGAAAAGCGGTCACTCTTCTCCCCGGCCGCGGCTCTTCAGCCCCTGCGGACGGCTTTGGGAATCCGGATGGTCAGGAGGATGGCGTCCTCCGTGTCCTCCCGGCGGGACTCCGCGCCGATGCCCGCCTCCCGCACCAGCCGCAGTCCCCGGTCCAGACTGTTGAGAAACAGCCGCACATCCTTGAGGATGAAGGTGCGGCGGCCTGATGGCGGCGTGGTCTGAAGCGCAGCAAGGCGCTTTTCGATATACTGCTCCGTTTGGGCAACGTTGAGACGAGCCTTGATGATATGACGCAGAGCGGCCAGCCGTTCCTCGGAATCCTCCAGCCGCAGCAGTGCCCGGGCGTGGCGCTCCGAAAGGCCGTTTTCCGTCAGCATTCTGCGGCAGTCCGGGGAGAGCCGCAGCAGCCGCAGCTTGTTGGCCAGTGCGGAGGGAGAGCGCCCCAGCCGGGCGGCGGCCTCCTCCTGTGTGGCGCCGGACTGCCGGAGATAGGCGGCAATGGCGGCGGCCTCTTCAAAGTAGTGTAAATCCCGCCGCTGGATGTTCTCAATCAGCGCCAGCAGGGCGGAATCCTCATCCTCCGCCCGGCGGCACAGGCAGGGCACCGTTTGCAGCCCCGCCAGCTTTGCCGCCCGGAGGCGGCGCTCCCCTGCCACCAGTTCCCAGCCCTGAGGCGTCCGGCGGACGGTGAGGGGCTGAAGAATCCCGTGGCTGCGGATGGAATCCGCCAGTTCCGCCAGCGGCTGCGGGGCAAAATCCCTCCGGGGCTGATAAGGGTTGGGGGCAATGGCTTCCACCGGAAGCTGAAGCACCTGCGAGTCCAACATAACCGGATTCCTCCCTGCTGTATGGTTTTCCCTGCCTTTGGCCTCATTTTAGTGCAAAAGTTCGGAGAAACCGCGGGAAAACCGTCGGGAAATTCAAAAATAACTGCCAATCTTCCATAGACCGGCAGTCGTTTTTGAAAATTACTTTGAATTTGCTTTGGCACGGCTCCTCTGAAAAAGCTGCACGGCAATGGAAGTGCAGAATTGAGAAAACATGGGAGAGATGGAGGGGGCAAATGCCGCAGCTGTGGGAAAATACTGGGCAGCAATTGTGCTGGCTGCCGCAATGTTTTTGGTGCCGGAATCCACCGTAACCGTCAGAGTAATATCACGGGGAAACCGGAACAGGCGGGACAGTCCATAGCCGATCAGCAGTCCTAAAGGCCGGAACAGGAATGTCAGGAACATCAGCAGAAGCAGTTCTCCATTGATCTGCTGAAGCATGGGAACACTGCGGGTTATATTGGCTCCCACTACAATCAGCATAATCAGCTTTGTAAGGAAGCCTGACTTGCTTTTGATCCGCGCGCAAAAGGGCTTTCCCTTAAAACGGCAGAGCAGCATGGCAGCTGCCGCCGGGAGAACGGTCATGATGACCAGATCGCGAATCATACCCACCGTGTCCAGCGCCACCACGGAGCCGCACAGAACACGCAGCGTCAGGGGAAGAATCAAGGGGGAGAGCAGTGTATCAAAAAGGACGACGGACAGGCACAGTTCTACATTTCCGCTGCCAAGAGAAACCCACATCAGGGATGCAATTGCCACGGGAGAGGCCTCAATCAAAACAAAGCCCAGGGCATACAAAGGCTGCTCCGGAAACACCCATGTGCCGACGCCAAAAGCAATCAGCGGCATCAGAATATGGACGGTAAGCAGACACAGCAGGATGGGCTTGGGATGGGCGAACATACGGATCAGATCATGAAAGCTGCCGCCAAGGCTGCTGAAAAAGGTCTGGGCACACATGAGTACCGTGATATAGGGGCACAATTTCCCCATAGTGTCGGGAAAGAGAAGGCCGATGGCGAGAACCGCAATAATCAGAAGCGGCATTTTGGGAGTCATCCAGTCGCTGATTTTCTGCAAAACACTCATAAAAAAGACATCCTTTCCGAAGCATCAGCGGCAGGCATAGGAGAACCAGCCCTCGCCGGAGCGCGTCTTTTCAATCTCCCAGCCGTTCTGCCGCAGGGCTTCCGCCACTTCCTCCGCCCGGGTGTCGATGATGCCGGAGCAGAGGAACAGCCCGCCGGGCTTCAGGAACCGGCGCACCATGGGGGCAAGACCGATGATGACGTCCGCCACAATGTTGGCCGCCACAATGTCATACCCGGTGCCCAGACTGTCCCGGAGGGCGGCATCGGACAGCACGTCCCCCACCAGCACCTGATAGCGATCCTTGCCGATGCCGTTGAGAGCGGCATTTTCATAAGCCACCGTCAGGCATTTGTCGTCAATGTCCACGGCCTTGGCGGAGGCGGCTCCCAGCCGCAGGGCGGCAATGGAGAGAATGCCGCTGCCGCAGCCCAGATCCAGCACCTGCTCGCCGCCGTGCACCGTCTCCTCCAGCGCCGTCAGGCACAGGCGGGTGGTGGCGTGGCTGCCGGTGCCGAAGGTCAGCCCCGGCTCCAGAATCAGGGGGACTTTCCCGGCATATTTCGCCTGCCCCTTCACGTTGTCCTGCTCCCATTCCGGGATCACCAGCAGCCGCTCCCCGATCTCCATGGGCTTGTAATACTGCTTCCAGTTGTTCTCCCAGTCGGCATCCTCCAGATTCTCCATGGTCATCAGCAGGGTGCCGTATTTCCCGGCATGGGCTTCCCTGAAGCCCTGAAGGGCGGTGCGCAGCTGCCCCAGCCGGGCAAAGCCCTCGTCGTCCGCCGGGAGGTAGAAGGTAATCCGGGACTTGCCCTCCATGGACTTTTCCAGATCCTCATCCACATAATCCCAATACTGGTGGTTGTTTTCCAGAAAACTCCGGAAATCCTGTTCGTCGTCAATCACCACGCCGTCCACGCCGTTGGCGGAGAGAAAAATCTCCAGCGGCTCCAATCCGGCGTGGTTGGTGTCAATATGCAGTTCCAGCCATTCCATACAATCCTCACAAGTCATTCCGCAGGGCGGAAAAGTCAAAAAGAAGCGAAAAAAACGGGTCGGGAAATTTTCCCGACCCATTTTAGCATACTTATCGCGCTTTGCCAAGGAAAAACAGCGCCATGGTGCCCGGGCCGGAGTGGTTTCCGATAACCGGCCCCACATAGTTGATGTGGATGGTCTTGACGCCCAGACGGCGGCGCACCTCCCCGGCTACAAATTCCGCGTCCTCCAGGCAGTCGCCGTGGCTGATGAACACGGTCTGGTTCTCCGGGTCCATGGCGGACTCCGCCATCCGGTCTACCAGCGCCGTCAGGGATGCCCGGCGTCCCCGGGCCTTGCTGACGGGAGTCAGGCGCCCCTCGTCATCCACATGCATCACCGGCTTGATGGCCAGCATGGTGCCGAAAAGCGCCGTGGCGGCGCTGATGCGTCCTCCCCGCTTCAGATGGTTCAGGTCGTCCACCGTGAACCAGTGGCAGAGGTGCGCCTTCGTCTTCTCGGCAAAGGCCTTCACCTCGTCTATGGTTTTCCCCTTCTTCTGCTCCTGGGCGCAGAGCCAGACAAACAGCCCCTGCCCCAGAGAGGCGCACAGGGAGTCCACCGTCAGAATCCGGGCGTCCGGGAACTCGCTTTTCAGTTCCTCCGCCGCAATGACGGAGGACTGATAGGTGGTGGACAGGGCGGAGGAAAAGCTGATGCTCAGGATGTCCTTCCCGGTTTTCAGGATTTCCCGCATCTTCGCTTCAAATTCCCCCACGTTGACGGCGGAGGTAGTGGCCAGCGCACCATTCCGGATACGGGCATAGAACTCCTGAAAGCCGATGTCCCGGCCGTCCAGATAATTGCGGTAGGTTTTGCCCTCCATCTGAAGGCTCAGAGGCAGAACCTCCACGCCCAGCTCTGCCGCCATTTCGGCGGTGAGGTCACAGCAGCTGTCTGTTAAAATCACATAATCACGCATCGGTTTTGCGCTCCTTTCTGGCCTTTGCGGCTTTTTTGCCCTCGGCTTTGCCGGCGTCCGGCGTCCGGGAACGAATCTGCGCCACATACCGGCGGCTCACAAGCCCCGCGGCGTAGCTCAGCAGTCCGAAGTGGACGGCGGCATCCGCCAGCTGCTCCGTATTCACATAGTGCTCCATCTCCCGGGAGGTGGCGGTCAGGGCGCTGTCCAGACTTTCCAGAAACGCGCGGTAGCCGTCCTCCACAGGGCGGTCGCCGTCCAGTTCCGTGCGGATCAGCAGATCCATATCCCGGGCGGACATCACCTGCTTGAGGATGCAGATGAAGGTGAGATAGGCCAGATGCTCCCGGTTGTACTTTTTTCCCTCGGCCCGGGGAACCAGCCCGTTCTTCGTGTAGTTGTTCACCATGGAAGCGGTCAGGGCGTCGCTTTCATCCAGACGGATGGTCTGCCGCTCCATATAGGAGAGGACCTGATCCATGTACAGGGGAAAGTCCGGCAGTGCTTTCCACGCCTTGGGGCGAAGCGTTTCCAGCTGCCGGCGGAAAGCGGTAATATCCTCCATACCGGTACTCCTTTGCTTTGGAATACATTGGATTATAGCACAGGCTGATGGTTTTGTAAACCGGATTATGCGATAAACAAAACGCAGACAGGACATAAAATTTTTGCCAAAACCCATTGACAGAGCAGGAAATGTATGCTATCTTAACTGTACTAACACGCATAGTACAGTTGATACAGTTCGGAGGAACGTTATGAAGCTTATGAGAAAAGTGGCAGCCGCCGTGATAGTACTGGGGATTCTGGCGGCGCTGACGGTGGGTGTGGTTCTGAAGCCATGCCGGAAAGGAGCGAAAAAATGATGCTGTTTGGATTTGCGGGGATTGCCGCCATAGCGGGTCTGATTTTCGCAGCGGTGGTTCTGGTGGCTGTGGCTTTGCAGCCGTGAAGGAGACGTTATGATGACGCTTTTACTGGGCATCATCGGCGCGGCGCTGCTGGCGATTGTACTGGCGGCGGTGATTCTGCACCGCTGATGCGGAACATCCATGACCCTTGGAAAAGGAGGAAACCCATGTGTTGACATTGAATTACCGGGACTCCCGTCCCATTTACGAGCAGATTAAGGACGGCCTGCGGCGGATGATTGTCACCGGTGCCATGGCTCAGGACGAAAAGCTGCCCTCCGTCCGGGCGATGGCCACCCAGCTGTCCATCAACCCTAACACCATCCAGCGGGCCTACAACGAGTTGGAGCAGGAGGGCTACATTTATTCCGTAGCCGGGAAGGGCAGCTTCGTCAGCGGTACGGCGGACGCCGACGCCGCCCGGCGGGAAAGCCTGAAGGAGGATTTGCGGAAGCTGCTGGGGGAACTGCGCTGTCTGGGCATGACCCATGAGGATGCCGCAAAACTCATCAAGGAGGTATACGAGCAATGATTGAAGTGAAAAACGTCGTCAAGACCTTTGACGGCTTCACCGCCCTGAATGACGCCACCCTCAGCGTCCCCACCGGCGCGGTTTACGGGCTGGTAGGCCCCAACGGCGCCGGCAAGTCCACCATCATCCGCCACCTCACCGGTATTTTCCGGCAGGACAGCGGCACGGTGCAGCTGGGGGGCGAGGACGTGTGGGAAAACGCGGCGCTGAAAGCCCGGATCGCCGCCATTCCCGACGACTGGTACTATTTCAGCACTGCCACCATCCGTGACATGATGCGGTTTTACAGGGGCTTCTACCCCAACTTCTCCATGGGGCGGTACGAAAAACTGAAAGAGGTTTTCAATCTGGACGAAAAGCGTCCCATCCGGCGGTTTTCCAAGGGGATGCAAAAGCAGGCGGCCTTCTGGCTGGCGCTGTCCGCCATGCCGGACTACCTGATTCTGGATGAGCCGGTGGACGGCCTTGACCCGGTGATGCGCCGGCAGGTGTGGAGCCTGATGATGGGCGACGTGGCGGAACGGGGCACTACGGTGCTGGTGTCCAGCCACAACCTCCGGGAACTGGAGGACGTGTGCGACCATGTGGGCATCATGGATCACGGCCATGTGCTGCTGGAGCGGAGCCTTGCCCAGCTGCAGGACAACATGGTGAAGATGCAGGTGGTGTTCCCCGACGGCGTCAGCGAGGTGCCCACCGGCCTGCCGGTGCTCCATGCGTCGAGAATCGGCCGGGTGCATACCCTCATCATGCGGATGAACGCCCAAGAGGCTACGGA
>CAKUBJ010000045.1 GCA_934636905.1 uncultured Dysosmobacter sp.
ATCATCAATGACCTGATTTTCCCTTATAAAGCCGTATTCCTTTACAGTGCCTGAATATAGCCCTTTTTGCACAGCAGCTCTGCCAGAAGGACGGCACCGCCGGCGGCGCCCCGGAGGGTGTTGTGGCTCAGACCCACGAACTTGTAGTCATACTGGGTGTCCTCCCGCAGGCGCCCCAGAGAGATGGCCATGCCGTGCTCCAGCATCCGGTCCAGCCGGGTCTGGGGACGGTTCTCCTCCTCAAAATAATGGAGGAACTGCTTGGGGGCGGAGGGGAGTTCCAACTCCTGCGCCGGCCCCCGGAAAGCGGCCCAGTCCTCTTTAATCTGCTGGATGGAGGGCTTGCATCCGTCCTTGAACTTCATGAAGACCGCGGCCATGTGGCCGTCCTGACAGGCCACCCGGAAGCACTGGGCGGTAATGGCGGGGCCTTCCGCCTTGACGATTCTGCCGTTTTCCACATGACCCCACAGCTTCAGGGGCTCCTGCTCGGACTTCTCCTCCTCGCCGCCAATGTAGGGGATGCAGTTGTCCACCATCTCCGGCCAGCGCTGGAAGGTCTTTCCGGCGCCGGAAATGGCCTGATAGGTGCAGACCAGCGCGCTTTCCAGCCCGTATTTCAGCAGGGGATGCAGGGCGGGCACATAGCTTTGCAGGGAGCAGTTGCTCTTGACGGCAATAAAGCCCCGCTTTGTGCCGAGGCGCCGGCGCTGGGCTTCAATGACCTCCAGATGCTCCGCGTTGATTTCCGGAACCACCATGGGCACATCCTCCGTCCAGCGGTGGGCGGAGTTGTTGGAAACGATGGGGCATTCCAGTCTGGCGTACTTTTCCTCCAGGGCGCGGATTTCTTCCTTTTTCATATCCACGGCGCAGAAACAGAAGTCCACCATCCCGGCCAGCTTTTCGGCGTCCGCCTCGGCATCCAGCACCACCAGCGGCTTCGCTTCCTCCGGGCAGGGAACATCCAGCGCCCAGCGGGGGGAGACGGCCTCCCAATAGGTTTTCCCGGCGCTTCTGGCGCTGGCGGCAATGGCGGTAAGCTGGAACCAGGGGTGGTTTTCCAGCAGGGTTACAAACCGCTGGCCTACCATACCCGTACCGCCGATGACACCGACTTTGTACTGCTTCATAACAGATTCCTCCTTCACCCCCGGGGAAATCGCCGATTCCGGTTGAATCCGGGGGTAATGTGTATTATAATAAACTGTAAATCCGCAAGGGTGTATTTCTCTCACAGACGTTTGTCTGCATGATAGCATAATGTTCCTCTAACGTCAAGGTATTCCGCATTGGGAGGTTTTATGAAAAAGCGTGTGCTGACCTTTCTTTTTATCATCACTTTGTTCAGCCTGACCAGCGTTTCCGCCTCCGCCGTGGTGAACGGCACGCTGAAGGTGGGCATCCGCTGGGGTTCCACCGCGCTGGAGGCTGCCAATCTGGAAAACGCCGTAGGCTCCGGATATGAGTTCGGCTACTACGACGAAGACCGGGACTTCGTTTCTCTGGGGGAAACGGAGGAAACCACCATCACCATGCGCCCCTCCGGCTCCGGAAACGGCATCACGGTAACGGAAACCGGCAGCGGGGAAGTGCTGTTCCGCTACAGTGAAAGCGGGTACTGCTTCGGCGTCCGTCCCATGGGCAGGAACACGGAAACGTGGTGCAAGGGGTACAGATACCCCGGCGGATTTGAGTACCGCCGCAACGACAACGGCACCCTGACGGTTATCAACGTGGTAGACATCGAGGACTACGTCAAGGGCGTGCTGCCCTATGAAATGGACAAGGACTGGCCGCTGGCGGCGCTGGAGGCGCAGGCGGTCTGCGCCAGAACCTACGCCGCCAAGACCCGGCATCCCTCCCTGGGATTTGACGTCTGCGCCGGCACTGACTGTCAGGTGTACTACGGCCGCAACCGGGCATCGGAACTGACGGACACGGCGGTGGAGAACACCGCAGGGGAGATGCTTTATTATCAGGGCACTCTGGCGGACACGGTGGTGTACTGCGCCTCCAACGGCGGCGCCACGGAGGATGCCGCCAACGTCTGGAACAGCAGCATCCCCTATCTGGTGGGGAAGAGTGACCCCTACGAGGCGCAGACCGCCATTCCCAATTACCGCTGGACAGTGACCTATACCGCCGATGAACTGACATGGATTCTCGACCAGAAGGGGTACGACATCGGCACGGTAAAGGATGTCTATGTGGCGGAATTTACGCCCATGGGCAATGTCAGCAAGGTGACCTTCGAGGGGAGCCGGGGGAGTGTGACGGTGAAGGGAGAAACCTCCCGCACCGTTTTCTATTCCAGCACCTACAATAAATCCGTCAAAAGCCAGCGCTTCACCATCAATGGGGAAGGGGCGTCCTCCGGCGGCATCATCTGCGTCAACGATGCGGACACGCGGCTGGATTCTCTGGAGGGCGTTTCCATCCTCAGTGGCAGCGGGAAAACCACAAAGCTGACGGGGAGCGCTTCCGTGCTGTCCGCCTCCGGCACGTATTCCGTAGGCGGCGGGAGCACCCACACAACGTCGGCTGACGGCGTGTTTACCATCACCGGCAGCGGCAGCGGCCACAATCTTGGCATGAGCCAGTACGGTGCCAAAGCCATGGCGGAGATGGGGTATACTTATGAGGAGATTCTGGAATTTTACTATACAGGGATTACCATTCAGTGAGGAATAACCATGAAAACAAGTGATTTTAATTACGAACTGCCTCAGGAACTGATTGCCCAGACGCCGCTGGAACGGCGGGACGGTTCCCGTCTCATGACGCTGGACCGGCAGACCGGCGTCTGGGAGCACCATCATTTCTATGAACTGCCGGACTTCCTGAACCCCGGCGACTGCCTGATTCTCAACGATTCCCGGGTGCTGCCCGCCCGCCTGCTGGGGCAGCGGCTTCCCGGCGGCGGCGCCTGCGAGGTACTGCTGCTGATTGACCGGGGGGAGAAGGTCTGGGAGTGTCTGGTGCGTCCCGGCCGGCATATGCGGGAGGGGGCAAAACTCTCCTTCGGCAGCGGGGAACTGACGGCGGAGGTTGCCGAAGTTCTGCCGGACGGCAACCGTCTTGTGCGCTTCGATTACGACGGCATTTTCCTTGAGGTGCTGGAGCGTCTGGGGAAGATGCCCCTGCCCCCCTACATCCGGGAGGAACTTCAGGATCAGGAGCGGTATCAGACCGTCTATTCCAGAGTGCTGGGAAGCGCGGCGGCGCCCACGGCCGGCCTGCACTTTACCCCGGAGCTGCTGGAAAAAATCCGTGCCAAAGGGGTCGGCATTGGCTATGTGACGCTGCACGTTGGACTGGGAACCTTCCGCCCGGTGAAGGAGGAGGAGATTACCGACCACGAGATGCACAGCGAATACTGTGTTATCCCGCAGGAGACGGCGGATCTCATCAACCGCACCAAAGCCCATGGCGGCCGCTGCATCTGCGTGGGCACCACATCCTGCCGGACGTTGGAATCCTGGGCAGGGGAGGACGGCCATGTGGAGGCCAAAGCCGGCTGGACGAACATCTATATCTATCCCGGCTACCGGTTCAAGGTCATGGACGGCCTGGTGACCAACTTCCATCTGCCGGAGAGCACTCTGATTATGCTGGTGTCCGCCTTTGCAGGCAGGGAGCACATTCTGGCCGCCTATGAGGAGGCGGTGCGGGAGAAGTACCGGTTCTTCAGCTTCGGCGACGCCATGTTCCTGCATTGATGCGGCGAAGGCGCACCTCCGGCGGGGCTGGGGGCGGTTCGGAACAGAAAATTCCGCCGCCCTCAGGCGGCGGAGGTGCGGCAGCGGTCTGTGCAGGAACCGGATGCTTGACAAAACGGAAGCATCTGCTATACTATAAGCAGTCCTGCCCGGCAGGATGACAATTTTATATAAGAGAACCGTCCATGCGGTATGCATAGAAGGGCTTTTAAGTATTTTTACTGTGAGGTAAGCGTATGAAGAAAGCCGCTTCTATTTTTTTGCGTGCTGACATGAATCTGCAGGATGTGCGATTGCTGATCCACTGGATGGAAAACCCCGCCGTGACCCGTTATCTCAATGAGGACCCGGACATCGTGTCCGGACTGCGGCAGCTGGCGGATATGGTGCCGGAGCCGATGCTGACCTGCCATTTTAACCGGATTGGCCGCTTCTTTATGGCCTGCACCCGGGAAGGCGAGTCTGTGGGCTTTGTAAAACTCAGAGAACAGGGGGGCGGCACCCATGAAATTGTTTATGCCATCGGGGATGAACGGCTGTGGGGACGGGGCTATGGCACCGGCGCGGTGCGCTCCGCGCTGGCAGAGGCCTTTCTGCAGCGCCGGGCACGGAGGGTCATTGCCCGGATTTACCCGGAAAATCTGCGGTCAGTCCGTTCCGTGGCCGCCTGCGGCTTCCGCTGTATGGAAACAGGACGGCTGCACAGATATGAAATTACCATGCAGGACTATCTGACGCGAAACAGCCCATGACGAAAGTCATGGGCTGTGAGACTGTTGATAAAGTGGTGAGTTTTCTGCGGCGGTAAGGAAGGGTGTGCGCGGGAAACCCAAGAAGGGTGTCCTGCGCCATTAAAATCTATAGTTTTCAGAACTTTATAAAGTTCTGAAAACTGACTCAGCGGGGCGAAAAGACTTTTTCGACACGCTGACAGCCCATGACGAAAGTCATGGGCTGTTTTCATGCCGTTATGCGTGCTGGGCTTCGTACTGCTTCAGGAACTCCACCAGTGCTTCCACACCCTCTTTGGGCATGGCATTGTAGATGGAGGCCCGGAGGCCGCCTACGCTCTTGTGTCCCTTCAGGTTGTCGAATCCGGCGGCCTTGGCGGCGGCCACCACCTGGGCGTCCTGCTCCCTGGAGGGGGAGACGAAGGGCACATTCATATAGGAGCGGTCTTCCTTCCGGACGGCGCCGGTGAAGAACCTGCTCTCGTCCAGAAAATCATAGAGGATGGCGGCCTTCTCTTCGTTCCGCTTCGCCATGGCCTCCAGCCCGCCGCCTGTCAGCAGGTATTTGAACACCTTGCCGCAGCAGTAGATGGCCCAGCAGTTGGGGGTGTTATACAGGGAATCGGCGTCGGCGTGGGTCTTGTAGCGGAGATAGGTGGGCACGAACTCCGGCACGTCCTCCCGGATGAGATCCTCCCGGATGATGACAATGGCCATGCCGGCAGGGCCTACATTCTTCTGGACGCCGGCCCAGATCAGGCCGTATTTGCTGACATCGCAGGGGCGGGAGAGGAACATGGAGGACTGATCCGCCACCAGAATCTTCCCCTGCGTATCCGGCAGGTGATGCCAGGTGGTGCCGTGGATGGTTTCGTTTTCGCAGATGTAGACGTAATCCGCGTTTTCCGGAATATCCAGATGGGAGCAGTCGGGGATATAGGAGAAATTTTTGTCGGCGGAGGAGGCAACTACCTTCACCTCGCCGTAGCGCTTGGCCTCGGCAATGGCTTTTTTGCTCCATGCGCCGGTTTCCGCATAGCAGGCCACGCCGTTTTTCATCAGGTTCATGGGAACCATGGCAAACTGAACCGTGCCGCCTCCCTGAACAAACAGCACCTTATAGTTGGCGGGGATGTTCATCAGCGTCCGCAGGTCGGCTTCCGCTTCCGCCAGAATGTCCTGAAAGACCTTGGAGCGGTGGCTCATCTCCATAACGCTCATGCCGCTGCCGTGATAGTTCAGCACTTCGGCGGCGATTTCCTCCAGCACCGGCTCCGGCATCATGGCAGGGCCGGCGGAGAAATTGTAAACGCGGTCATATTTCATAAGAAAGACTCCTTTCATCATACGAAACTGCGCAGCGCGCTTTCCCAATTATACGGCGTTTTTCTGCCGGAATCAACGGAAAAAGCACAAAAAAAAGCCATGCGGACGCCGGACGACCCGGTAAATCCGCCGAAAGGGGAAAGGCCGCGCTCAGCGATGGAGGCGGTTCAACTTAATTGACAGCGGGAGGAGAGCCGTGTTATAATACACTGGTTTATTATGAAGTAGTATGTCCCCCGGCGTTCTGCGGGACATGGAGGAGGAAGCGTCGATGTGGATTGCGGATGAATGGCGGGACTATGAGCTGCTGGACTGCGGCGGGGGAGAAAAGCTGGAGCGCTGGGACAGGCAGTATCTGGTGCGGCCGGATCCTCAGGCCATCTGGGAAACGCCCCGGCGTCTGCCGGAGTGGAAGCGGGCCAACGCCCGGTATCTCCGCTCCCAGACCGGCGGCGGCCACTGGGAAAAAAAGGCACTGCCGGAAAGCTGGCAGGTGCATTATAAGGATTTGACTTTTCAGGTGAAGCCCATGAACTTCAAGCACACGGGGCTGTTCCCGGAGCAGGCGGTGAACTGGGACTTTGCCATGGACAAAATCCGGAAGGCCAACCGTCCCATCCGGGTGCTGAACCTGTTTGCCTACACCGGCGGCGCCACCGTGGCCTGCGCCAAAGCGGGGGCCAGCGTCTGCCATGTGGATGCCGCCAAGGGCATGGTGGCGTGGGCCAAGGACAATGCCCGGCTCTCCGGCCTTGCGGATGCCCCCATCCGCTGGATTGTGGACGACTGCGCCAAGTTCGTGGAGCGGGAAATCCGCCGGGGCAAGACCTACGATGCCATTATCATGGATCCTCCCAGCTACGGCCGGGGGCCAGGCGGCGAGGTCTGGAAGCTGGAGGAGAGCCTGTATCCCTTTGTGAAACTCTGTGCCGGGGTGCTGTCGGACAAGCCCCTGTTTGTGCTCATCAACTCCTACACCACGGGGCTGGCTCCCAGTGTGCTGGGGTATCTGCTGCACCTGCTGGTGGCGGAGAAGTACGGCGGCACCGTCCGCTGGGATGAGCTGGGGCTGCCGGTAACGGCCACCGGCATGGCGCTGCCCTGCGGCGCCACCGGCCGCTGGTTCAGCGAATAAGGAGAGAAAATGAAAGGGAGAATGATTTCCGCCCAGATTCTGGACGACTGGTGCTTGCAGTACAAGCCCTCCAGACTGACGATTCTGAATCTGAAAACCGGACAGCGGCTTCAGGAAACGTCTCTGGTTGCAGCCAAATACAAGCTTGTGGAGCGCACCGGAAGGGATCGAGTCACAGGGGAAACCCGCACCTTTTCCTTTAAGGTGCTGGACCGCTATCTGGCCGCTGGCGAGGAAGCACGGGCGTATGCGGATGCGCCGGACGTGATGGTGTTTTCCCCATTCCGGGATGGACAGGTGGCGCAATACGGCGACGCGGAGTACCTGTTCCGGGAGCTGATCTGGCGGGTATCACCCGGGATTCGGATTTTGAAGCCGGTGCTTTGCATCAAGGTGCAGGAGCACACCACGGACGTGGAGGAACGGGCGATCATAGACCTGGGCATTCAGGCGGGGGCCAGAAAGGTGTTCCTGTATCAGGAGCCGCTTTCCGTCATTCTGGATCACCGGGACAGCTTCCGGGAAATGCGGAACGCCATTGTGGTGGACATTCAGCCGCAGAAGGAATTTTGACATATTGGAGAATAGCATGCCGACGATGATCGAAACCAAGGCTCTGGAATACGCCTATCCGGCGGAGGAAGGAGCGGCGCCGGTTCTGGCCCTGCGGGGTGTGGACACGGCCATTGAAAAAGGGAGTTTTGTGGTGGTGCTGGGGCATAACGGCTCCGGCAAATCCACCTTTGCCAAGTGCCTGAACGCCATTCTGCTGCCCTGCGGCGGCAGGGTGTATGTGGAGGGCATGGATACGCAGGACGAGGCGTGCCTGCTGGAAATCCGCCGCCGGGTGGGGATGGTATTCCAGAACCCGGACAACCAGATTGTCGCCAACGTGGTGGAAGAGGACGTGGCCTTTGCCCCGGAGAATCTGGGGGTGCCCACGGAGGAGATCCGCCGCCGGGTGGACGACGCGCTGGCGGCGGTGGATATGACCGCCTTCATGACCCATGCGCCCCATCTGCTCTCCGGTGGGCAGAAGCAGCGGGTGGCCATTGCCGGCGTCATTGCCATGGAGCCGGCGTGCATCGTGCTGGACGAGGCCACCGCCATGCTGGATCCCATAGGGCGGCAGGAGGTGCTCTCCGCCGTCCACAAGCTGAACCGTGAAAAGGGCATCACCGTGGTGCTGATTACCCACCACATGAACGAGGCGGAGGACGCCGACCGGGTCATCGTCATGGACGACGGCCGGATTGCGCTGGACGGCACGCCCAAAGAGGTTTTCACACAGGTGGAAGCGCTGCGCAGCATGGGGCTGACGGTGCCGGACACCGTGGATCTGCTGGATCGCCTGCGGAAGGACGGTCTGGACGTGCCGCTGGACGCGCCGACGGTGGAATCGTGTGCCGACGCCGTGGCTGCGGCTCTGATGAAGAACTGACGGAGGAACAGGGATTGGAACCGATTATTCAGGTGAAAAACCTGACACATACCTACGGCGCGGGGACGCCTTTCCGGCGCAGCGCCGTGGAACACATGAACTTTGACGTCAACGAAGGGGAGTTTCTGGGGATTATCGGCCACACCGGCTCCGGAAAATCCACCCTGATTCAGCATCTCAACGGCCTGCTTCGGCCCACAGAGGGGCAGATCCTGCTTCACGGCAGGGACATCTGGGCGGAGCCGAAGAAAATCCGGGACGTGCGCTTCCGGGTGGGGCTGGTGTTCCAGTATCCGGAGTATCAGCTTTTTGAGGAAACGGTGTACAAGGACATCGCCTTTGGCCCCGCCAATCAGGGGAAAACCGGAGACGAACTGGATCATGCCGTCCGGGAAGCTGCCAGACTGGTGGGCATCCGGGATGACCAGCTGGAAAAATCCCCCTTTGAACTCTCCGGCGGTCAGAAGCGCCGGGTGGCGCTGGCGGGGGTACTGGCCATGGAGCCGGAGGTGCTGGTGCTGGACGAGCCTACGGCGGGACTTGACCCGGCAGGCCGGGAAAATCTCATGGCCAACATCCGGGACTACCACCGCAACAAGGGGAAGACCATCATTCTGGTGAGCCACAGCATGGACGAGATTGCCCGGAACGCAGACCGCATTCTGGTGCTGAAAAGCGCCCATGTGCTGATGCAGGGAACCCCGGCGGAAGTATTTGCCCGGGGAGAGGAACTGCTTTCCGCCGGACTGGACGTACCCCAGATTACCCGGATTGCCATGGCGCTGAAGCGCCGGGGGGTGGACATCGACCCGGCGGTCTACACCGCGGAGGATCTGGAGCGTCAGCTTCTGGCGCTGAGAAGGGGGGAAGCGGGATGCTGAAGGACATTACCCTGGGTCAGTATTTCCCGGGAAATTCCATTGCCCACAGGCTGGATCCCCGGACAAAAATCCTGCTGGTCACCCTGTACATCATTGCCCTGTTCAGCGCCAAGGGGCTGGCAGGCTATCTGGTGATGGCTGCCACGCTGGCGGCCTGCGTGCGGGTATCCCATGTGGGGCTGAAGGCGCTGGTGCGGGGACTGAAGCCGCTGGTGGTCATTATTATCTTTACCGGCGTGCTGAATATCTGCTTTACCCCGGCGGAGCACTACCTGCTGGAGTGGGGCATTCTCCGGATTTCCGCCAAGGGCATCCAGACAGCGCTGTTTATGGTGGTGCGCATCATGCTGCTGGTGATGGGCACCTTCCTGATGACCTACACCACCAGCCCCATCCGCCTGACGGACGGGCTGGAGTCCCTGCTGAATCCCCTGAAAAAGGTGCACGTTCCTGTGCATGAGTTGGCCATGATGATGTCTATTGCCCTGCGGTTCATCCCCACGCTGATTGAGGAAACGGACAAAATCATGTCTGCCCAGAAGGCCCGGGGCGCCGACTTTGAAAGCGGGAATCTCTTCCAGAAAGCAAAGGCGCTGGTGCCTATTTTGGTTCCCCTGTTTATCAGCGCCTTCCGCCGGGCGGACGAGCTGGCAACGGCGATGGAGTGCCGCTGCTACCACGGCGGCGAGGGCCGCACCAAGCTCCATGTGCTGAAATATCAGCGGCGGGACTACATCGCTCTGGCGGGCGGCGCGGTCATTCTGGCGCTGGTGGTAGTCCTGCGGAAACTGGGCATCTGAAAACGATACAGGAGGTCGGATATGGAGTTTCTGAAACGGAACGGCATGGGCCTGGCGGCCATTC
>CAKUBJ010000046.1 GCA_934636905.1 uncultured Dysosmobacter sp.
AGAAGATCCGGCGTGGTCTGAGGCGGCAGGCTCATGGTCGTAACATTCCGGGCACCCAGCCACGCGTAAACCGTCTCACCGGTTTTGATGGCATCCACGTCCACGGGATCGCCGCTGACGGCGTCCAGAATCATGGTGTTCTCCGTCCAGAAAACCACACCGTCAGTGGGCTTGGTTTCCCCGGGCTTCTGTACCAGCAGGCTGCCGTTGTCCTGTCGGGTGACGGTGCCCCAGGTCATGGTGTACTGGGGATCGGGAACATAGGCGCCGGCGCCGGGGGCGGATTTTTCCCCGGCAGCCAGCACGGGAACGCACAGCATGGCGGCGCACAGCAGGGAGGCAAGCACTTTCCTTGAAAATTTCATAGACAGTTCCTTTCTGCCCGATGGGGCTGCAAAATGTGGGATGATTCGCTTGTCCTGATAGACGGCGCCGGGGCGGAAAAAGTTCCCACAAAACACGGAAGAAATTTGGCGGCACCGGCGGGAGGACGGAACATATTTTATGCTTTCTTCCGGAATGCGGTTGAAAACAGGCAGAAAGTGCGGTAGAATGGCTGCATCCATCAGGAAGGGAGGCGCACTGCCGTGCTGGATCGCAGTGAAATCGGAAAACGGGGGTATCTGGAGCAGGATTTCCGTCTGGTGCATCTGAAGGACTCTCTGGCTCAGCGGATCGACTACCACTACCACGAGTTTGACAAGCTGGTGTTCTTTCTGAGAGGCAGCGTGACCTATGTGGTGGAGGGCGTCGCATACTATCTGAAGCCGTGGGACGTGGTGCTGGTGCAGCACAATATGATCCACCGCCCCATCATCAACGCATCGGAGCCTTACGAGCGGGTGGTGGTTTGGCTGGGGCGGGACTGGGTGAACCGGCGATCCGACCCCGGAGAACCGCTGGACGCCTGCTTTGACGGCGCCCGGGAGAAGGGCTTCCACCTGCTGCGCACGGCGGAGGATCATCGGCTGGGCTACGCCAGTTCCATCCAGCAGATGGAGGAGGCACTGCGCTCCCGGGAGTTCGGTGCGGCGCGGATGGCGGACACCCTGTGCCAGCAGCTGCTGATCCGGGTGAACCGGGATTTCCTCCGGGCCAACACCGCCCCGGAAGAGAAGGACAGCTACCGGCTGGATCCCAAAATGGAGGAGATCCTCCGCTATATTGCCGCCCATCTGGACGGGGATCTCTCGGTGGACGCGCTGGCGGGACGGTTTTTCATCAGCCGGTATTATCTCATGCACCGCTTCAAGGAGGTCACCGGTTATACGGTGCACCAGTACACGGTGCAGAAACGGCTCCTCCGTGCCGGAGAACTGATCCGGGAGGGGATCCCGGTGATGAAGGCGGCGGAGCAGGCGGGCTTTCCGGAATATTCCACCTTCCTCCGGGCCTTTCAGAATACCTTCCACACCAGCCCGAAGAATTTCAGGTGAGAGATTGGGAAGAGGTTCCGGACGGGTGGGAACGGTTTGTTGACGAATGCCGGGAAATTTCCGGAATCATTCAAAAAAAGAATCCGCAGGCGGGCAGCATAGCTGCCCGCCTCAGCGTGTCGAAAAAGTCTTTTCGCCCCGCTGAGTCAGTTTTCAGAACTTTATAAAGTTCTGAAAACTATAGATTTTAATGGCGCAGGACACCCTTCTTGGGTTATCTACGCGCCAAGTGCCGCCGCTTTGCGGCGGTTGCGCTCCGAAACGCGCCTGCGGGCGCAGTCCCGCGCACACCTTTCCTTACCGCCGCGGAAAACTCACCACTTTATCGACAGTCGCAGGCGGGCAGCACAGCTGCCCGCCTGCGGATTCTTTTGCGTTCTTTTATGCCAGGAAGCCCTTCAGAATGCACTCTTCGGCTTCTTCGGGGGTCAGTCCCAGGGTTTCCAGCTTCAGAAGCTGGTCGCCGGCAATCTTGCCGATGGCGGCCTCGTGGATCAGCTGGGCCTCCGTGCAGTTGGCCGAAATGGCGGGGATGGACTGGATGTGCGCCTCATCCATGATGATGGAGTCGCACTGCACATGGCCGAAGCAGGCATCATTGCCCACCATCTTGGGATAAAAGGTCTGGCGGGAGGTATCTCTGGCCACGGAGCGGGAGATGACCCGTCCACGGGCGCCTTCGCCGTCCAGCACGATTTCCATGTCGCTTTCGGCCACCTGATTGCCGTGGGTCATCAGCCGCTCGGTGACCACCGCCTCGGCGTCTTTGCCGCAGACAATTTTCGTCTCCCGCTTGGTGGAGTCGATGCCCCGGATCTGGACGGTTTCCATCTGGATGGAGGCGCCCTCCTCCAGATAGACGATGGTCTGGGGATTCATGATTTTGCCGCCGGTGCCGTCCCCCTCGCCGTAGTGCTTTTCCGTATACTTTACATGGGAGTGCTTCCCCACATAAAAGGTGTGGACGCCGTCGTGGCGGCTGGTTTCCGCTCCGCAGTTGTGGATGCCGCAGCCTGCCACAATATTCACATTGCAGTTTTCGCCGATATAGAAGTCGTTGTACACCAGCTCCTGAATGCCGGGCTTGGTGATGATAACGGGGATATGGCAGGTTTCCCCCACCGTGCCGTCCTTCACCCGGATGTCGATGCCGGACTTGCCGTCGGTTTTTCCGGTGATTTCGATATGCTCCGTGGACTGCCGCCCGTCGCAGCCGCTGTCCTTCCGGATATTGAATGCCCCTACGGGCTTGCCGATCAGGTCTGCGATTTTTTCCAGCAGTTCCCGATCTACCTGTGTATCCATCATCCGGCATTCACCTCCCTGTTCAGTACCGGGCAGCCGCCCAGTGTGTCAGACAGAATCCGGGGCAGGATCTCCGACGCCGCGCCCCGGTGGCAGATGGCGCCGTCCTCCACCACGATGACCTCATCCGCCAGAGAGATGATCCGCTCCTGATGGGAAATGATAATCATGGAGGCGTCTCCCTGCCGGTGAATCTGCTCAAAGGTTTCCGTCAGCCGGGCGAAGGACCACAGGTCGATGCCGGCCTCCGGCTCGTCGAAGATCATCAGCCGGCTGTTCCGGGCCAGAATGGAGGCGATTTCAATGCGCTTGACCTCGCCGCCGGAGAGGGACACGTCCACCTCCCGGTCAAGATAGTCGTTGGCGCACAGCCCCACCCGGGTCAGGTACTGGCAGCACTTGTCCTTGGTAAGGGCACGGTCGCCGGAGGCGATAGTCAGCAGATCCCGGACGGTAAGCCCCTTGAACCGGGGCGGCTGCTGAAAGCCGTAGCTGATGCCCAGCCGCGCCCGTTCCGTAATGTCCAGATGGGTGATGTCCCGGCCGTTCCAGAGAATCTGGCCGTCCGTGGGGGTCACCAGCCCCATGATGACCTTGGCCAGCGTGGTTTTGCCGCCGCCGTTGGGGCCGGTGAATACCACCAGACGGTGGTCGTCTACGGTGAGTGAAACGTCGTTCAGGATGCCAAGGGTTCCGTCGCTTTCCTGAACGGAGTAACTGATATGCTTCAGTTCCAGCATGAAATGCCCTCCTTTGTGGGAAAAAGAACGCTTCCCTTTCCGGTAGTATCCCGGATTTTCGGGAAATCATTACCTGTCAAAACGGCGGAAAGCAGGCGAAAAGCCGCGAAATCCGCCGCCGTTCCACCATAGCACAGTTTCCGGTGCTTGTCAAAGATTTTGTAGGGGTTTCTTCAAAAACCGGAACTTTTTCCTACCGTTTGCATAGGATGAAGGGAAAAGGAGGGATCTCTATGGATTATGAACCCGGCAGGCCGGAGGTCTACGACTTCCGTCAGCATGACCGGCTCTGGCAGCGGGTGCAGCCGGGGCTGGAGCCGTATCCGGAAGCGACACCGCCCCGGCAGGACGCCGGAGAAGCGCCGCAGGCGCTGCCTCCCGCCGGACTGAGCGTGACGCAGGAGGGGAGCTTTCCCGGCGCGGAGCCGGATCCCTGCTGCATGGGCACCGAAGCGGCGGAACTGCTGGCGGTGCTGGAGGGGTACATCGGGGAGGAGGCGGAGGAGCGCCGGCGGTATCTGGCACTGTCCCGGCAGGCGCCGGCCTGGGCGCGGCAGACCCTGCGGGAACTGGCAGAGGACGAGGCCGGGCACGTCCGGCGGCTGATGGCGGCCCGGTTCCTGATTACCGGACAGTGCTTCCGTCCCCGGGTTATGGGCGGACAGCTGTACATGGGGGACTGGTGCGCGGCTCTGCGGCAGTGCTACCATCAGGAGGCCTGCGGCGGCTTCAACTATGCCCGGACGGCGGACGGCACGGCGGACGTGTGCCTTGCAAAGCTGCTCCGGGAACTCAGCGAGGACGAATACCGCCACGCGGAGCGGGTGATGGAACTGTTGGAACGCACGCTGCGGGGCTGACGGGACAGGGGGCGGCATCTGCCGCTCCCTGGAACTTTTTTCGGGAAAAACGGCGGAAATCACGGGGAAAAGCGGGATTTTCTATTGCGGTTCCCGGGAATCCACTATATAATCCGGTTATAGAGATGCTGCCTTTGGAAAGGCATATCCGGAGGAGAGGAAATATGAAAAGAACCATGGGAATCCTGCTGGCGCTGGTGCTGACGGTGACGCTGTGCGCCTGCGGGAAAAAGAGCGGCACCGGCTGGCAGGAGCAGTATGATCTGGGCGTGCGGTACCTGTCGGAGGGGAATTACGAGGAGGCCGTCATTGCCTTTACGGCGGCCATCGAGATTGACCCCAAGCGCCCGGAGGCATATCTGGGTCGAGGCGATGCTTACGAAAAGATGGGTGACCTTGAACGGGCAACGGCAGATTATTTAGCTGCACTGGAACTTGACCCTAACGCAGATACGGAGGCAAAGCTGAATGCTTTGGAAGCAGCACAGTTGGCGGCTCGGCTGCAAGAAGCGCTTTGGCCGGCGGTTTGTGATCTGGTTCTTCCTATGACGGTGGATTCCGTGGTGCTGGGTGAAACTGATATTGAAACAGCCAAGACGATCTACAGTGCTTATCCGTATGCCATGTCCAATTTGATGAACGATGACACGGAAGATACGGTGTATAATTGCTTTGGCATGAATGATATGCCGATTCCCACAGGCCATTCCGAGATGGAGTTTGGATTTATTTTTGCAGCGCCTGTTGGCGGCTCTGTTGATTATATCAACCTCAACCAGCCCGGTTTGACTGCATTCGGCAGTTTTCAGGCAGGAGATCGTTCTGAAAGTGTATTGGAATTTTTCGGCTTTCCCGAAACGCCGCCCCGGACCTCGATCCAGTGGACACTGAACAACGGTGCGCAGCTTAGCTATAACTGGTATGGTAATGATTTGGATGGCAACACCGGCTTTGAATTCATTTATCTGTTGGATGGACAGAGAGCCGATATTCGGGTAGAGAATGGTGTTATATATTCTTTGACATTATCAATGGAAAGGATGTGAGCCTGATGAAAAGAACAATTTCAATGCTGCTGACATTTGCGATGATATTGACGCTGTGTGCCTGCGGGAAAAAGAGCGGCGGCAGCTGGCAGGAGCAGTATGATTTGGGCGTGCGGTATCTGTCGGAGGGGAACTATGAGGAAGCCGTCATTGCCTTTACGGCGGCCATTGAGATTGACCCCAAGCGCCCGGAGGCATTCCTTGGCCGAGGCAGCGCCTACATCGGCGCCGGGGAGACGGCGGAAAATCTGGCAGCCGCTCAGGCGGACTACGAAAAGGCGCTGGAACTGGACGACACCAGTGCGGAAGCCTATCTGGGTCTGGCGGATGTGTACATCCGGCAGGGAGAATATGACAAGGCGCAGGAGCTTCTGCGGCAGGCACTGGAAAAATTGGGAGATGATCCAGATATTTCGGATAAGCTTGCGGAGCTGGAGAACGGCGACGTCACGGACTCCCAGGGACGGATCCGCCGCACCATGCATTATAACGGCAGCGGTGCCCTCATCGGTTACTTTACATACACTTATGACGCTGATGGAAGTCAGAAAACGGTTACCGCATACGATGCCGCCGGAAATCAGGTGGACTATGGTGAAAATACTTGGGACCAGAATGGAGATGTCCTGAGAGAAACGTACTATGGGGAATACATTGGCGAAGACACCGTATGGCTGCAGCGGATAGACTCGGAGTATACCGATAATGAGGATGGATCATCGGTGGAAGAGCAGGTCTACTATGACAAAGATGGCTCAGTTCTCGAGCACGGACGAAATTACTATGATTCTGAGCATAGATGCATTCGGATAGAGACCTATGATCTGGATGGAAGTCTGCTCTCTTACCACACTTTTGAGTATGATGAAGCCGGCCGGGATATCAGACATAATCAGTATATGGCGGACGGCACTCTGGTCGGCTATACGACCATTGAGTATGGTGAAAACGGCAAAGAGGCCAGAGTCAACAGCTATGATGAAAATGGACAGCTGCGCTGGTATACGTTGAAAAATTATGATGCCGACGGGAACTATCTTGGAGATGAATCCTACGATGCAAACGGTGTTCTGCAGTATTCTTCTGTCAGCGGCTGAAGGAGAGTGCAGCATGAAGAGAACCATGGGAATCCTGCTGGCGCTGGCTTTGACAGTGACGCTGTGCGCCTGCGGGAAAAAGAGCGGCGGCAGCTGGCAGGAGCAGTATGATCTGGGCGTGCGGTATCTGTCGGAGGGGAACTACGAGGAGGCCGTCATTGCCTTTACGGCGGCCATTGAGATTGACCCCAAGCGCCCGGAGGCATTCCTTGGCCGAGGCAGCGCCTACATCGGCGCCGGGGAGACGGCGGAAAATCTGGCAGCCGCTCAGGCGGACTACGAAAAGGCGCTGGAACTGGACGACACCAGTGCGGAAGCCTATCTGGGTCTGGCGGATGTGTACATCCGGCAGGGAGAATATGACAAGGCGCAGGAGCTTCTGCGGCAGGCACTGGAAAAATTGGGAGATGATCCAGATATTTCGGATAAGCTTGCGGAGCTGGAGAACGGCGACGTCACGGACTCCCAGGGACGGATCCGCCGCACCATGCATTATAACGGCAGCGGTGCCCTCATCGGCTGGTTCAGCTATACCTATAATGACCATGACGAAGGGTTGAACGTCAGGACGGTTACTGCCTTTGATGCCGCCGGAAATCAGACGGCCTATGGGGAAAACACATGGGAATCTACGGAGAATGGCAGAAAGGGAACGTACTATGAGGAATACATTGAAGAGGATTCCCTGTGGCTTCGACGGATGGATTTTGAGGAAATCTATCAGGATGACGGCGGCACAGTGGAAGAGATGACCTATTATGACAGGGACGGCACGGCAAGCTGGCGCGGCCGGAATTATTACGATGCCGACTATCACTGTACCCGATCGGAAAGCCTCGATCTGGACGGAAACCTGACCGATTTTATCGTATTTGAGTATGATGAAAACGGCAACGCCATCCGGTATTCGCAGTATATGGCGGATGGCTCTCTGGCAGGGTATACTGTGGAACAGTATGACGGAAACGGCAATATGACCCGCAGCGAATCCTACGACGCCGATGGGCAGCTGCGGTATTACATGGTGAATACCTTTGACGAAAACGGGAACCCGGTCAGCAGTGAGTCCTATGACGGAGACGGGACGCTGCGTTATTCCTCGGTCAGCGGCTGAAGGAGAGTGCAGCATGAAGAGAACCATGGGAGTCCTGCTGGCGCTGGTGCTGGCGGTGACGCTGTGCGCCTGCGGGAAAAAGAGCGGCACCAGCTGGCAGGAGCAGTATGACCTGGGCGTGCGGTATCTGTCGGAGGGGAACTATGAGGAAGCCGTCATTGCTTTCACGGCGGCCATTGAGATTGACCCCAAGCGCCCGGAGGCGTATCACGGGCTGGCAGACGCCCATATCGGCGCAGGCGATTTGGACGCCGCCCGGAAAGCACTGGAAGACGGCTTGACGGCTACCGATGACAATGGCCTGCGTGAACTGCTCGCAGATTTGCCGTGGAAACAGGAAACGGCAGTTCGGACAGCGCGGCGGGAACTGGATAATGGCATGTATGACATCTGCGAGTATAATGACGCAGACGCCATGTTCAGGTTTACCCGCTATACGGGGGATGGCGGTGTCTATTTCGTTCATGACTATTTATACGATAATGAGGGAACGAAGATCGCGGCGAAGATCACTTATCCGGACGGTGGATGGAGAAATTTTGTCTTTGATGATGCCGGCCGCACCATTGTAGAAGTTGACCATTGGGTCGACGGGGATGTGGAAAGACAAGTGTTTTTGTATGATGGTGCAGTGGTGACGATTTCTCTGCAGATGGATGTGCCGGAGAAAGAAATGGCAGTGACCTGCTCCTTCCCCTATACCATGGAGGCGGAAGACCATCAGGTTGATACCTATGCGGGAGTCGATTTTCATTATGAGACAGGTTCTGTCGGTTATGTAACGGTTACAGAACGTGACAGCCGAGGTGAGCAGGTGGCCGTCAGAACTTTTGATGGCAGCGGAAACCCACTTGAACTACAGGCGCAATAAGGAGGATAACATGAATCGGCTTTTGGGAGTCCTGCTGGCGCTGGCTTTGACAGTGACGCTGTGCGCCTGCGGGAAAAAGAGCGGCGGCAGCTGGCAGGAGCAGTATGATCTGGGCGTGCGGTATCTGTCGGAGGGGAACTACGAGGAGGCCGTCATTGCCTTCACGGCGGCCATTGAGATTGACCCCAAACGCCCGGAGGCGTATCTCGGGCTGGCAGACGCCCATATCGGCGCAGGCGATTTGGACGCCGCCCGGAAAGCACTGGAAGACGGCCTTGCCGCCACGGACGCTTCGGAGATCCGGGCGCGGCTGGAGAAGCAGGAGACGGAGGGGCAGCATCGGCTGGAAACACCCGGCGTGCTCCGGGTGCCAGCCCGCCAGAGCTACCGCTCCCTGTACGACGAAGGCATTTACGGTACCATTGTCTATACCTATGATCAGAAAGGCAACGTGCTCCGCAGTGAGAGCACCGGATATCAGAATGAGGGCGCCACGGTTCAGGTTACCATCTCGGAGTTTACCTATGAAGGGGACATGGCGGTTTCTGAAAAACGTTGGTGCGAGTATGATGGCAGAAGCGTCCCTGTTGAAACCTACTTCCAGCCTCAGCAGGCAGCGCCGGGATGGCTGGGGATTGCCAACGGCGTCTTCGGGGACAACATTGCGGTCTGCATGGATCCGCATCCCGGGGAGCTGCGGATGGAGAGCGGCGAAGCCGGGGAGTATGTAGAGTGCCCCCGGGAGGTCAGCAATCCCCATATGGTGAATGATACTGACTGGGCCGCGGCGGTTTATACCTATGATGAACAGGGATATCCCATTTATGTGGAATCCTACGACGTGGCGGGGACGCTGATAGGCACGGCGGAACTTGTCTGGACAGAAATCATGCTGGACTGACAGAAACGCCGGGATTCTCATGCTATCAGACAGGGCAATGCTGCAGGGCATTGCCCTCAGCGGGGCGAAAAAGTCTTTTCGCCCCGCTGAGTCAGTTTTCAGAACTTTATAAAGTTCTGAAAACTATAGATTTTAATGGCGC
>CAKUBJ010000047.1 GCA_934636905.1 uncultured Dysosmobacter sp.
CGCCCGACTGGATTCGAACCAGCGGCCTTTAGAGTCGGAGTCTAACGCTCTATCCAACTGAGCTACGGGCGCATATCCATTTCCGGCGGCAGGGGCTGCTTCAAAGGAAACACCCTCCGGACACCGACCAATACTATAGCAGATTTTTCGGCCGGTGTAAAGCGTTTCTTGAAAAAAATTCAAAAAATCTGAAAGCGGGACGGCCACTGCGGCGGGCAGCCGTCCTTCTGGCGGGGGCATGTGGGAGTCGAACCCACCCGGGCGGCTGCTCACCGTCCGCACCGGTTTTGAAGACCGGGAGGCACACCGGCGCCTATCTGCTCCCATATGCAAAGCCGCCTGCGGCGGGAGGGGAAAGGCGCTGCCGGAAACAGGCGCGTTCCGGAGCGCATCTGCGGCTTGTGGGACGCATTACGGCGGAATGGCACGGCCGGTGCCGCCTTTGCGGCACCGGATGAAAGGAACTGGGGAACTCAAACCGCGTTCCGGGGCTTATTCCGCCCTGGATTCCCGGCTCAGGCGGCGGACATCCCCCTCCCGGACGGTGATGTGCCGCCGGTCGCAGGCTTCCAGAAAAAGCAGGGCGAATTTCCGGGTGGTGCCCAGCGCATCCCGCAGAGCGGCCAGCGTAACCGTCCTGCCATCGGCGCACTGCGCCCGGAGGACTTCCAGCGCGGCCTGCCAGATCTCCCGGCTCCAGCATAACTCCGGGGACAGCCGCACCAGCTCCCCGCCGGTGAGCAGGCTTTCCAGTACCTGACGGGCCTCCGGCTGATCCATCAGCGGCAGGGAGGCCAGCACGTCCTCCATGGTTTCCGGCTCCATGCCGCCCTGCCGGAAGCGGCACAGCAGCGTGTCCCGGAGAGCGCTCTGCCGTTTGGTGAGCCGGATGGAAAATTCCGGCAGCGCATAGCGCCCCGCAGTGCGGTTCAGCAGACCTTTCGAGGAAAGAAGCCCCAGCAGAGCGTCTGCAGCGGCAGGATTTCCGGAGCAGAAGAGTTTCTGCCGCAGTTCCGCCGCCGGCATCCCGGCATGGAGCGGGTGCCGGCTGTGATAGGCCGACAGGAGATCCCGGCACCGGAGAAGCAGGGCATCCAGCGCCGGAGCGGCTGCGTACCGCCCCGGCAGAACCTCGGCCAACCGGCCGGAGGACAGCAGATCCTCCAGTGCACCGGGGAGGGCGGAGGGCTCCAGCCCCGCCTGTTCCGCCAGCTGCCCGGCGGTGGGCAGGAAAGTGCCTGCCTCGGAGGCGGCCTGCAAAAGCCGGCGGCTGAGGGAGCCGTCCTCCCGGACGGCCAGAGCACTCAGAACCGCCGGATCCTGCCGCCTGTGGCGGGGAGGGCAGGCATCCAGCACCACCCCGCCGCCGATGGTTTCCACCGGGGAGTAGAAACGGATAACAAACCGATCCCCCTGTCTGGCGGCGATAGGCTCCTCCATCCGCAGCTGGGCGAGGCAGCTTTCACCGGGGGACAGGGCGTCCCGATCCAGCAGCACTGCCTTTGCCAGACGGACGGAGGTGCCGTGATACAGGTGAACCCGGGAACCGCTCAGAATGGTGCGCCCTGCGTCCGCCAGACACCGCAGGCGGACGTCCAGCATCCGGGAGGGACGGAGGGCGCCGGGTCTGGCCGCAGTGTCCCCCCGGCGGATGTCCTCCTTTTTCAGCCCGGTCAGATTCAGCGCCGCCCGCTGGCCTGCGCAGGCGGAGGCCGTGCTCTGCCCGTGAACTTGAATGCCGCGGATCCGGCCGGTGAGGCCGGAGGGCATCAGTTCCACCTCGTCCCCTGTCCGGACGACGCCCTCAATGAGGGTGCCGGTGATGACGGTGCCGAAGCCCGCCGCGGAAAAGACCCGGTCAATGGGAAGCCGGAAGGGCACCAGCGTGCTCCGCTCCCGGGTGTCCAGCACCAGCCGGTGCAGGGCTTCCTTCAACTCCGGAATCCCGTCACCCGTGACGGCGGAAACGGCCAGAACAGGGCGCCCTTCCAGAAAGGTGCCCCGCACCAGTTCCGCAATCTGCCCCCGTGCCAGTTCCTGCTGACGCGCATCCGCCAGATCCGATTTTGCCAGCACCACCACGCCGTCCCGGACGCCCAGCAGGGAGAGAATGTCCAGATGCTCCCGGGTCTGGGGCATGACGCCTTCGTCGGCGGCAATCACCAGCATGGCCAGATCAATGCCGCCGGCGCCTGCCAGCATATTTTTGATGAATTTTTCGTGGCCGGGCACATCCACGATGCCGGCGCACACGCCGTCGGGCCAGTCCAGATGGGCAAAGCCCAGATCGATGGTGATGCCCCGGCGCTTCTCCTCCGCCAGCCGATCCGTGTCCATACCGGTGAGGGCTTTCACCAGCACGGTTTTGCCGTGATCCACATGGCCGGCGGTGCCGATGATGGCGTGCTTCATGGCTCCGGCACTCCAAAAGCCCGGAGAATCTCGACCAGATCCTCCGGAAAGAGAGTGCGCAGATCCAGCAGGCACCGGTTATGGACAATCCGGACAATGATGGGGCACCGGTGCTGGCGGAGGCGGGCTTCCAGCGCGGCGGCGCCCTCCGGGGACGTTACGGCCGCAGCAAAGGAAGGCAGTGTCCGGGTGGGAACGGCGCCGCCGCCCACAGGGTTTTCCGTGGGGACGACCTCCGTCTCCGCACCTGCCTGACGCAGACGGGTGCACAGGGCTTCCGCCTGCTGACGCAGGGACTCCGGCGTCCGGGACAGCATGGAAAGAACCGGGATTTCCTGAAGGGCGGTGCCGTCATCGTAGGCTTGCAGGGTGGCTTCCAGCGCCGCCAGCGTCAGCTTGTCTACCCGCAGGGCGCGGGCAAGGGGGTGGTGCTTCAGCGTGTCGATGTATGCCTTCCGCCCCAGAATGATGCCCGCCTGAGGGCCGCCCAGCAGTTTGTCTCCGGAGAAGGACAGCACGTCCACGCCGGCGCACACCGCAGCCTGCACGGTCGGCTCGTCGGGGATGTCAAAGGGGGTGAGATCCACCAGACAGCCGCTGCCCAGATCCTCAATCACCGGGATGCCCCGGGCGTGCCCCAGTTCTGCCAGCGCGGCGGGAGAGACGCTTTCGGTGAACCCTACAATGCGGTAGTTGCTGGTGTGAACCTTCAGCAGTGCCTTTGTGCGTTCGCCGATGGCGCGGTCATAGTCGGAAAGCCGGGTCTTATTGGTGGCGCCTACCTCCCGCAGTTCCGCGCCGCAGGCGGCCATGATGTCCGGCATCCGGAAGGAGCCGCCGATTTCCACCAGTTCCCCCCGGGAGGTGATGACCTCCCCGTCGGCGGTCAGGGCGGAGAGAATCAGCAGCACCGCCGCGGCGTTGTTGTTGACCACCAGCGCCGCTTCCGCGCCGGTAAGGCGGCACAGCAGCGGCTCCACATGGCTGTATCGCTGCCCCCGCGCCCCGGCGGACAGGTCGTATTCCAGCGTGGAATAGCCCCGGGAAACCGCCTCCGCCGCGGCAAGAGCACGGCGGCTCAGGCACGCCCGCCCCAGATTGGTGTGGAGCACCACGCCGGTGGCGTTGATGACGCGCCGCAGGGACGGCTGCCGGGCGGCGGAAAGATGCGCCGCCGCCTGAGCGCAGAGGGCCTCCTCCGTGGGCATGGCGGTGACGCGCCCGCTGAGGATTCCGACCCGCAGTTCCTCCAGCGTCCGGCGGACGGCCTCCGTCACCGCCGGGGCGGGGATTTCCGGGGATACGCGCAGGGCGGGATGCCGGAGGAGGTCGTCCACCCCCGGAATCCGGCGCAGCAGCTGGTTTTTCATAAAGCCTCCTGGCATAAAACCTCCTGATACACCCAGCCGGAAAAGCGGCTGGGTGTGCTGACTGGGTGATTATTCGTCCGGCAGATCCACCACCGTCACGTCGTGCCCCGTATGGGGCAGTAGCCGGGTCAGCACGTCGGACATTTTCAGCTTCAGGCTGCTGGTGCAGATGCAGGGGTGGCAGGAGAGGAACTCCGCCTCATAGACGCCCCGCTCCATCAGCAGGCGAACCTGATGCTCCGTGTCGTTGGCCAGCCCCAGAATGGTGGCGGAGCCGGGGGTGCAGTGCAGCAGTTCCCAGAGTTTTTCCTCCGGTGCAAAGGACAGCCGGGCGGAGCCGATCTGGGCGCTGAGGTCTTTGGTGTGGAAGGGCTTGTCCGGTTCCATGCAGAGAAGATAGAATTGGGTTTTCTGCCGGTTGCAGAGAAACAGGTTCTTGCAGATGGGCATTCCCAGCACGGCGCTGACGGCGGCGCATTTTTCCATGGTGTCGGCAGGCTCGCCGGAAACCCGGTCATAGTCCATGCCCAGCCGTTCCAGCAGGTCAAAGGCCGCCGCCTCCTGAGGGAGCAGTTCCCCCTCCGGGCGGGTATTGTGATATAACGGGGAAAGTTCCATGTCAGTCCGCCTCCTTCAGCAGCTTTTCACCGGCGCGGTAAATGTCGCCGGCCCCTACCGTCAGGATCAGGTCGCCGGGGCGGGCCAGTTCCCGCAGCTGGGCGGTGACCTTATCCAGCGTGGAGCAGTAGACGCTGCCGGGGATATTCCGGGACAGATCGGCGGAGGAAATGCCCATGGTGTTCTGCTCCCGGGCGGCGTAAATCTCCGCCAGAACCACCACGTCCGCCAGCTTCAGCTCCTCCACAAACCGGTCAAACAGCTTGACGGTGCGGGAGTAGGTGTGGGGCTGGAAGGCCACAATCAGCCGCTGGTAGCCCAGCCCCCGGGCCATGGTCAGCAGGGCGTGCAGCTCGTCGGGATGGTGGGCGTAGTCGTCATAGAGCATGGCACCGCGGTATTCACCCTTGTACTCAAAGCGGCGCCCCGCCCCGGTAAAGCCGGACAGCCCCGCCTTCACGGCGCTGCCGGGCAGCCCCAGCACATAAGCGGCGGAAGCGGCAGCCAGCGCGTTGCAGATGTTGTGTTCACCGCCTACCTTCAGCTTTACCCGGGCGTAGACCTCCCCGCGGATCACGATGTCGAAGGAGGGAAGCCCTTTTTCCCATGTGATGTTCGCGGCATGGCAGTCCGCCTCCGGACTGTGAAGGCTGAACCAGAACAGGGGGCGATCCAGCCCGCGCAGCGCCTGACGGGTGCTGTCATTGTCATAGTTGGCCACCACATGGCCGGTGTTCTCAGGCACCAGTTCCGCAAAGGTGCGGAAGGAGTGCCGGATGTCGTCCAGATCCTTGAAAAAGTCCAGATGGTCGGCTTCCACATTCAGAATCACCGCCACGGTGGGATAAAAACTCAGGAAGCTGTTGCAGTATTCGCAGGATTCCAGAATGACGGTGTCCCCGTGCCCCACCCGATAGCCGGAGTGCAGCAGGGGCAGCGTGCCGCCGATCATCACGGTGGGATCCTGCTGCGCCGCCATGAAGATGTGAGTGCACATGGAGGTGGTGGTGGTTTTACCGTGGGTGCCGGAGACGCACAGGGCGTTTTTGTACCGCCGCATCAGGGCGCCCCAGGCCTGGGCCCGCTCGTAGACGGGGATGCCCCGGGCCACGGCACCGGCAATTTCGGGGTTGCCGTCATGGACGGCGGCGGTGCGGATAACAAAGTCGCAGTCCCCCAGATTTTCGGCGTTGTGGCCGACAGCCACGGCAATGCCCTTGCTGCGCAGACGCTTTACGGACTCGCTTTCCGTCATGTCGGAGCCCTGCACCAGCAGCCCTTCACCTGCCAGCACCTCTGCCAGCGGGCACATGGACACGCCGCCGATGCCCACCAGATGGGCACGCTTCCCGGGAACCAGATAGTCGGAAATGGGTTTGGGATTGTTCATCATATCAGGAGTCTTCCTTTCCGAAACGCCGTCATTGCGAAACGGCGGAACATGGTGTATACTGATTGGTACACTGCGAATCATACCGCAGAGGAGAACCGTGCCGGGCTCTGCCGGTCAATGGCGGTTTCCGCCGGTATGATTCCAAATCATCTCATTATAATATGCACATCTGGAAAATGCAACCGAAAGGGGCGGGAAATGTGCGGGAAAACCGGGAGGCATTTGCAATTCCCGCCTATGTGCGGGAAATCCTGTCGTCGCTGGAGGCGGCAGGATATCAGGCATACTGCGTGGGGGGCTGCGTCCGGGACAGCCTGCTGGGTCGGGTGCCGGGGGACTGGGATGTCACCACCTCGGCGCTGCCGGAGGAGACAATGGCGCTGTTCGGCAGCAGCGCCCTGCCTACGGGACTGAAGCACGGCACCGTGACCGTCTGCCAGCTGGCGGGAAGGGTGGAGGTTACCACCTTCCGCCGGGACGGCGTGTATACCGACCACCGCCGGCCGGAGCACGTCACTTTTACCCCGTGTCTGGAGGAGGATCTGGCCCGACGGGACTTTACCGTCAACGCCATGGCGGCGGATTTGCGGGGCGGACTGCATGACCCCTTCGGCGGACAGGCGGATTTGAAGGCCGGTATTCTGCGCTGCGTGGGAGAGCCGGAACGGCGCTTTTCCGAGGATGCCCTCCGGATTCTGCGGTGCCTGCGGTTTGCGTCGGTGCTGGGCTTCCGGATTGAGCCGGAAACCGCTGCGGCGCTGACGGACTGCCGGGCGCTGCTGAGGGAAATCGCGCCGGAGCGGATTCGGGAGGAGTTGACCGGCCTGCTGCAGGGCAGGTGGGCGGCGGAGGTTCTGCGGCACAACACGGCGGCGGTGGGCACGGTTCTGCCGGAAATCCTGCCTATGGTGGGGTTTGACCAGCGGAATCCTCACCATTGCTATGACGTGTGGGAACACACGCTCCACGCGCTGGATGCTGCCGCCCCGGAGCCGCTGCTGCGGTGGGCGGTGCTGTTTCACGACATGGGCAAGCCGGAGTGCTTTGCACTGGATGGGCAGGGCATCGGCCATTTCATGGGGCACGGCGTGGTGTCGCGCCGCATTGCCGACGGCGCCATGACCCGCCTGCGCTTTGACAATGGGACGAAGGCGCGAATTGGGGAACTGGTGGAGTGGCATGACCACCGGGCGGAAACGGAAAAAGGCGTCCGCCGGATGCTGAACCGCTTTGGGGAGGAGGACTTCCGGAACCTGCTGGCTCTTCAGCGGGCGGACAACATGGGACAGGCGGAGAAATTCCGCAGCCGCCAGAAGGACATCGACCGGGTGGAAACCATGCTGAACCGGGAACTGGAAAAGGGCAGCTGCTTTTCCCTCAAACAGCTGGCCGTCAACGGAAACGACCTGCTTCATCTGGGACTTTCGGGGCCGGAGGTGGGGCGGACGCTGCAGACCCTGCTGGAACGGGTGATGGACGGAAGACTGCCCAATGACCGGGAGGCACTGCTGTCAGCCGTCGGGAAAAAATGAATGGAATCCACGCACCTCTCTGGGGCGGCGTCATACGCTGAGACGAGGAGGTGCGTGGATTTTGCTGTTTGGAGTGATTGGCGGCGACCGCCGGCAGGAGGTTCTGCTGGAACTGCTGCGAAAGGACGGACATCCGGCGGCGGCCTACGGCGTGTCCGGCGAAAGAGACTGGGAAACCGCGGTGGCGGCGGACGTGGTGCTCCTGCCCCTGCCGTTGTGCCGGGAGGGGGATACCCTGAACATAGAAGGGGAGCATCGGGGCGCCGGCGCCCTGTTTCACCGGTTCCGGCGGCATCAGCTGCTCCTTGCGGGGCAGGTGAAGCCGTCCCAGAAGGCGGAGGCGCTGGAACTGGGACTGAACCTTGTGGACTACTTCCGGCGGGAGGAACTGACGGTGGCCAACGCCGCCGCCACGGCGGAGGGGACGGTGCAGGTAATCCTTGAGGGGCTGGAACGGTCACTGCTGGGGAGCCGGTGCCTGGTGCTGGGCTTTGGCCGCATCGGAAAGCTGCTTTGCTGCCGGCTGTCCGCCATGGGGGCACAGGTGACGGCGGCAGCCCGGAGGCCGGAGAGCCGGGCGTGGGCGGCGGCTTACGGTTACGGCGCCCTGGACATTGGAAAGCTGGAGGGCAGCCTGGGAGACTTTGACGTGGTGGTGAACACCGTCCCGGCACCGGTATTCGGAGAAGCGCAGCTGCGGGAACTGAAGCCGGACTGCTTCTGCGTGGACGTGGCGTCAGTGCGGGGAATTGACCTGCCTGCGGCGGAGAAGCTGGGGCTGGCCGGCGTCTGGGCCAGAGGGCTGCCGGGAAAGCTGGTGCCAAAGACCGCCGGGGCACTGATTCGGGACACGGTCTACAATATTATAAAGGAGGAGGGAATCCTTTGATGAGAACGGAACGGGTGGCCTTTGCCGTGTGCGGCTCCTTCTGCACCCACGCAAAGGCGCTGGACGCTCTGAGTCGGCTGGCGGAGGCGTACGAAACGGTGATTCCCATCGCGTCGGAAAACGCGGCGTTTACGGACACGCGCTTCGGCGCGGCGGATGCCCTGCTGGAGCAGATGGAGGCCATCACCGGCCGGGAGGTGCTGTATGACATCCCCTCCGTGGAGCCGCTGGGGCCAAAAGGGCTGGCGGATGTGCTGGTCATCGCCCCGGCCACCGGCAATACCATCGGGAAGCTGGCCAACGGCATCGCGGACACGGCAGTCACCATGGCGGCCAAATCGCTTCTGCGGAACGGCCGGCCGGTGGTGCTGGCGGTTTCCACCAATGACGGCCTTGCCGGCAGCGCAAAGAACATCGGGGAACTGCTGGCACGGAAAAACTACTTCTTTGTCCCCTTCGGTCAGGACGACCCGGAGAAGAAGCCCACCTCACTGGTGGCGGACTTCGCCCGGCTCAACGAAACCGTGGACGCGGCCTTGCAGGGAAGGCAGATTCAGCCGGTGCTGAAATAAAAACGGAAGGCCGGAAGGGGGCATTGCCCTTTCGGCCTTTACCGGAATTTGATACGGCCTTTACGGCATCCGGCAAAATGACGAAACGGATGAAAAAATTAATAAGATTGACTTATGACAGATATAAACAACATTAGTGGCGCACTGAACAAAATCAAATTATGTAAACTGAAATTCGGGGCGCGGAAAAAAGTGCCCAAACCGTCGAAAGATGGGTTGACTTTTCCCGGAACCTCTGGTATTCTAACTAAGCTGTTTGGGCGATGAAGCGAGCGGTTGCGGCGCTTGCGGGTCTTAAAAAAGATTCGGAAAAAGTGCTTGACAAAGTTCACTGAGCCTGATATAATAGCGAATGTTCCGCTTGAGGGACGTGC
>CAKUBJ010000048.1 GCA_934636905.1 uncultured Dysosmobacter sp.
TGCGAGCTTTTTAATTCGCTGTGCTTGCGAAAGGGAAGGAGCTGCTTGAGCATAATCCATTGCAGAAAGAAAATCCTGTTGTTCTTCACTTGCCAGATAGGAAAGCTCTACCGCAGGATTGAATTTGATCTGACCCGTATCCACCATATCCAGCAGTTCCGGAATCAGTTCGGTCAGACGGATATAACGGTGTACCTGATTTCTGCTTTCTCCTGCCTCCTGACCGACTATATCCATTGCCTGCAACTTCATCCCAACTTGGGATGAAGTTAAATCGGTGCGTTGACCTTGATGTTTAATCGCATCCAGCTTCATCTTATAAGCAAATGCTCTTTCGCTCGGCAGGATACTCTCCCTCTGCAAATTCGCATCGACCATCAAAATAATGGCTGCATCATCGTCCAGGTCACGAACAATCGCAGGCATGGTTTCCTTACCCGCAAGCTCCGATGCCCGGTGCCGCCTGTGACCAGAAACGATTTCATAACCACCATCGGGGTCAGGACGGACAATCGCAGGGGTGAGAACTCCGAAATCTCGGACGCTCTCTGCCGTTTTCATCATTTCTTCATCATCAACCACACGGAAGGGGTGTCCCTCAAAGGGGTGTAGCTCAGAAAGCGGAATTTCCTGCACACGCTCCTGCTGGGCTTCAGCTCTGGATTGATCGGTGGAGAAAATATCATCGTACCCCTTCAAGCTGATGTTTGCGCCTTTTTTCTGCATTGTTTAACACCTCCTTCGTCAGAACTTTATAGGCTTCGGCAACTTTGCCTTTGGGATCATGCTTGAAGATACTGGTTCCCTCTGCGCTGATTTCCTCTGCACGGACAGAGCGGGGAATGTCGGTCTTGTAAACCTTCAGCTTTCCGCCGTAGCTCTCCCGAATCAGATTGCTGATGTCTTTGGAGTAGTTGGTGCGGCTGTCCACCATCGTCAGAAGAATCCCTTCGATTTTCAGTTTGGGATTGATTTGTCTCTTGACCTTGTTGATGGTTCCAAGCAGCTGTTCCAGACCCTTTGCAGGAAGGTATGCTGCCTGAACCGGTATCAGCACATTGTCGGCAGCTGCCAACGCATTGACGGTCAGCATACCCAAAGACGGCATACAGTCCAGAAGAATGTAATCATAATTCTGTTTGACTGTATCCAGGTATTGCCGGAGAATGGTTTCCCGGCTCATGGCATTGACCAGTGCTACCTCCATACCTGAGAGTTCAATGTTCGCTGGCATCAAATCCACACCCTCTGGATGATGAAGAATCCCTTCACCGGGAGCAATGGGTTTCTCCATCATAATCTTTCCCATCATGTCGGAAAGGGTGGGAGACAAGGTATCCGGGTACGGATTTCCCAGACTGACAGTTAAGGAAGCCTGCGGGTCCGTGTCTACCAGCAGAACCTTTTTGCCCTCCATTGCAAGTCCTACACCCAGATTTTCTGTGGTTGTGGTCTTGCCCGTTCCGCCTTTCTGATTGACTACGGCAATGACGGTTGCTTTTTTCGACAAATATCTTCACCTCGCTTTCTATTCTGTGTATGCTGCATTGATTACCACCTCCCTCCAAGTTTCCCCGAAGCCATATCGTGCCTGACCTTTGCGTCATAGTGGGCGCTTATGGTGTAGGGGGCATTGTATATCGAAGCAAGTAGATACTGCTTGATATTGCGAACATCGGTTGTATTTTCCTTGAAAGAACTCATTACAAACCTAATATGCTCAGAATCCAGTTTCATAAAACTGCTTCTGACAATTCCAATCGGTTTATCATCGCTGGCAATCCGAATTTGCTGACGGTTGCTGCACATGACCTCAACAATCAGATGCAGTATCAGATCGAGTATCTCATGGTCATACGGATAATCCTGTTTGAGATAATCCATGGAAAGGTGTTCATAGAAATACTGGTAGTATCGTGCGAACTCATCTGTCCCATCGACTTCCTTTCCACTAAAACCGGAAGAAAAGAAAGGATCAGTATCACTCAAATCAGTATAATTAGTATCAGTATTATTACCTTGTGCTTTTGACAGTTCCTGAATTGTGTTTTTGACAACTCCAGAATTGTCCTTTTGACAATTCAAGAATTGTCTTTCCACAGAACCGGAAATGAAGTTCTTTACATAGATCAGGTTCGGTTTCCCAAGTCCCTGTCGCTTGCGTTCTATCAGACCGCATTTCTTTTCCAGCTCATCCAGCAGCTTTACCGCTTTCTTTTCGGCACAGCCTAACGCACCTTTGATTTCTTCAATGGTGAAGATGATATAAACACGGCCTTCCTCGTCCAGCCAACCGTTCCTGGCTGACAGGTTCATGCGGTCAAGCAGAATCCCGTAAAGCAACTTGGCATCGGTTGATACATTCCAAAAGCAATCCTCAGTGAACAATACCTTTGGCACACGGTAGAATGCGAACATCTCCGCCTGCTGCCCATAGAAATAATCATACGTCACGCATCCTCACCACCTCTTTCTGCGGAAAATGCTCTTTTTTCAGAGGGGTTCTGCGGAAAGTCGTATCCTTCAGTCTGTACGGGCAGCGGACAAAAGAACAGGAACGGTATCTCCATCGTGGCTGATAATTCTCACAGTCTTTGCAGCACTTCGACTTATCACGGCGATTGTATTCATAATCACGCATATCAGCGAACCCCCACATCTCTCATAATCTTCTTGGTACACCAGCCAATGCAAGGATGATCTCGTCCATACGGACAGCCATCACATTCCGTCTTGGGTTTCGGGGGTACAGAGATTAAATAGTAGCAATTTTCTTTTCCCAGACGACAGCCCTGCTTTCGATTCTTCCAGAAGTAGCAGAAGCGGCAATCGTCCGGCTTATCTGCGGCATAAACAGTTTTGCTCAAAATAGAACCCTCCAATCATTCTGACTTGCCCTGAAATTTGGGCATAAAAAAGAGCGTCTACCCAACCCCGAATTATGGGGCGAATAAACGCTCTAAGTAGTTTTATTTGACTGTTGATGTACACCGGCAGTTACTCCAGACGAACCCGCAATCCCACAAGGGAAGGGGTGGGAACCCCAACCAGATACCATCCTCTTTCATCCCAGCCGTACTCGATTCGAGTCGGTTTCCATCGGTTGTTTACAAAAACATCCATGCAGGTGCCGCAATGCAACCCGCCGTAATAATCCTCCAGACCGAACCGCACATCCATGCGCTCGGACTTCTGATCGTAGACCAAAACACCTTGCTTCATTCTGAGACCTCCTTACACTTTGAGTTTCGCCAGTTTTCTGGCATCATATACAAGGTATGTTTTGAAGTAAAAAGTCCGTGCCTTTCTGTTTACTCCGGAGATATTTCAGTCTGAAAGTTTGGACAAAATCAGCGAAAACCCGGTGTTTTCAAGGCTCCTGAACTTTTGTCCTATTATAACTCAATCATCGATCCTTCTCACGATTCCAGTTGCCTTCATATCGTCAAACCTTTCCTGTTGCTGTTTTTTCCATGGCAGGAACTTGCTTCAGACGTAGTTTTTCCAGCGGGTGGTTGGTTATGCTGGAAAAATTACGAAAGAGAGGGCGGCCAACGGCCGCCCTCTCGGAAGGGAATCAGTCTGCGCTGCGGTAGAGGAAGGTCACGATCTGGCCCCGGGTGCAGGTGCTGCCGGGGGAGAAGGTGCTTTCTGTGGTGCCGGTGGTGATGCCCTCCTGTGCCGCCCAGAGGATGGCATTCAGGAAGGGGGAATCGGCGCTCACGTCCGTAAAGGGATCGGCCGCGCCGTCCACGGCGGGGCTGCCGGCGGCCCGGTAGAGGAAGGTCACGATCTGGCCCCGGGTGCAGGGAGCGTTGGGGGAGAAGCTATTCTCCGTGGTGCCCAGGGTGATGCCCTGCTCCACGGCCCAGAGGATGGCCTTGGCGTAGACGCTGTCGGCGGCTACGTCCGTGAAGGGCAGGTCCGCGCGCTTGGGCTCGGGGGAGCCGGCGGCACGCCAGAGGAAGGTCACGGCCTGGCCCCGGGTGCAGGGAGCGTTGGGGGAGAAGGTGGTGGCCGTGGTGCCGGTGGTGATGCCCTTTTCCAGCGCCCAGAGGATGGCGTCCTGATAGGGGGAGCCCTCCGCCACGTCGGTGAAGGGGTTCTCAGGCTGCGCGGGGGTCACGGCGCTGCTGGAGCTGCCGCCGTTGCCGCCGTTGCCGCCGGGTTGGGTGTCGGTGCCGAAGGTCACGGCGCCGCCCTTGGCGGTCCAGGCCAGGAGGGCAGTACCCGCATAGTAGTTGGCCTGGGAGAGGCCGCTGCCGGGCGCTGCCAGGAGGGCGTTGATCTCCGCCATGGCGGCGGCCATGGCGCTCTCGCTGCGGTTGCTGTTCAGCAGGGCCGCAAAGTCGCTGCCCTTCAGCTCCTCCGCGGTCTTGCCGGTGACGTCCACTTCCGTTGCGTTGGTGGTGACGACGCCCACCGCCGCGGCGGGGGAGATCACGGTGTCGCCCTGCTGCAGGGCGGCCTCGGTGTTGTAGTAGCAGTGGTAGTCGATGTTGATGCCGCTGGAGCGGCCGCTGAGGATGCCCACGTCGGTGGTGGTCTTGCGGGAGACCACGTCGCCCGCGGCGTAGCAGTTCACGTGGATGCCGCCGGCCTGGCCCACGAAGCCGCCGATATGGACCTTATTGTTGTTGGTGGAGTTGCCGGTGACATTGCCCAGGGCATAGCAGTTGACGGTGGTGACCCGGTTGTCCATGCCGTAGAAGCCGCCGGCGTAGACGTTGTTGGTATCTGTCTCGGCGGTGATGTCCACATCCGCCCAGCTGTTGGTGACGGCGCCCCGCAGCACGCTGGCGGCCAGGCCGCCGGCCCGGGAGAAGCTCTCTGAGGTGAGGGAGGTGATCTCGCCGGTGACGGAGCAGTTGTCGATGTAGATGCCGTTCTGGCCGCTGCCCACAAGACCGCCGGTGAAGGTCTCATAGCGGGTGGAAACGTAAATGGCGATGTCTCTCAGGCGGATGTTGGCGAGACGCACCACCTGCTCGGTGCCGTCGGGCTGGGCATTGCTGCTGTAGGATCCGGAGGTGAGGCCGAAGAGGCCGGAGACCATCTGGTCGGCGGGGGCATCCTTGCTGCCGATGGTAAGGCCGGAGATGGTGCAGTTCCCGCCGTCATAGTTTCCCCGGAAGGGATAGGCGGCGATGGCGGTCTTCTTGCCGTTGACCTCGCCGTTGAGGGCCCAGCCGATGGGCAGCCACTCATCCGTCAGGGTGATGTCGGCGGTCTGGCGGAAGTACACGCCGCTCCAGTCCACGTCCGCGTTGAGGGAGTAGGAGAGGTAGCGGAGCTGGGCTTCATTGGCGATGCGGTAGGGATCGGCCTCCGTGCCGGAGCCGCCGGCGAACCGGCTGGGGTCGGCCGCCTCATAGTGGGAGAAGTCACCGTAGGTGGCCTTGTACCGGGCCTTTTCCAGAGCGGCGTCATAGGCCTCGCCGGACTCGGTGCCGGAGAGGACCTTGGTCTCGGTGACGGCGTTGTTCTCAACGGTGATCCGGACCACGGTGGTCTTCTCCGCGTCCCGGCCGTACCAGGTGCCGTCCTGGAGCTTCTGCTCCGGCTTTTCCACCTTCTCGCAGTCGGGCTGGACATAGGTGACGGTGCCGTTCTCCGCGCCGAAGGTGACAAGGCCGCTGTCCGCGTCATAGGTCCAGGTCTTCAGGGCGGTGTTCGCCAGGCCGAAGACGGTGATGTCGATGGGGAAGGCGGCGAAGCTGCCGTTGAGGCCCTCTGCGACGGCGGTATAGCTCGATGCGCTGTAGCCGGTCATCTTGTCCACGAGGCCGCCGGTGTAAGCGTCACCCTCGTCGTTGACGCCGGAGGAGACTTTGGTGCCGATGGACTCCACGGGCTTGACAATCAGGGGAGAGTCGGTGTCCTTGCCCACGATCATGGTGCTGTCCAGATCGTACCAGCAGTGGTAGCTCTTGCCGATGCCGGTGACCCAGCCGGAGACCATGCCGGCGTAGGTGGAGTGTTCCTTGGTGGTGACGTCGCCGGAGGCATAGCAGTTCACGAGGGCGCCGGCGTTGCAGGCCACGAGGTTGCTGACCACGGCCATGCCCTCGTTGCCGTTCTCCCGGCTGCCGGAGCCGTAGACATTGCTGTCAGACCAGCAGTTGGCCACGAGGCCCCGGTTGTTGAGGCCCACGAGGCCGCCGACCTCCGCCAGGTCCCCGGCCAGGACCACGCCGGAGAGGTCCACCTGGGCGCTGCTGTTGAGGATGGCGCCCTTATACTGCATGCCCACCAGGCCGCCGACAAACTGGTTGCCCCGGTCGCCGGTGTGCACGAACGTGCCGTTGACGGAGCAGCCGTCGATGACCGCGCCGCGGTAGTCCCCGTTGACGCGGCTGCCGTCGGTGTAGCCCGCGATGCCGCCCAGGAAGGCGTTCAGGGCATAGTGGGTGTAGATGGCCGCGTTCTGCACGGAGACGTTCTTCACATAGGCGCTGCTGCCCAGAACGCCGAAAAGGCCGATGTAGATGTTGTCCTTGTCCAGGGTCAGGGGGCTCTCCTGGCTGCCGAGGGTGATGCCGGAGATGGCGTGGCCCCGGCCGTCAAAGCTGCCGTTGAAGGCGTAGTCGCTGCCGCCGATGGGGGTCCAGGCGGCGGAGGAGACGTCGATGTCGTCGCTGAGGGCCACGAACTTGCCGGTATAGTCGATCTTCTCGTTCATGGAGGCGGCGAAGTTCCGCAGCTGGGTCTCGTTGGCGATGAGATAGGGAGTTTCCTCGCTGCCGTGGCCGCTCTCAAAGATGCTGGCGTCGATCTCGCCGCTGGTCCACAGGCTGCCGGACAGGACCACCTTGCCGTTGGAGAGGGTCCAATCCTGGAAGGCGTCGTTCACCCGGGCGGTCATGTCGGTGAAGTCACCGCAGCCGCTGATATTGGCGGTCTTCACGTTAGCCGTCATGGTGGTGATGGCGGCGGGAGCCAGGTTATCGTGCAGGAGCTGGGCGAATTCCTCGCTCGCAGCCTCGTCGGCCGCCTTTTTCCCGACCGTTTCCGCGTTGAACTTACCGCTTTCCGCGCCAAACGCGGTATCGCCGACATAATAGCAGCTGTCTGCATAGGTCGCCGCGGCAAGGTCACCGGCAATCGCGCCGGGCTTATATGTGGCGGTATCCAGGGAAGTCAGAGTTACATTGCCTGCGGTATAGACATTGTAGACGATGCCGTTGACCTGACCAAACACACCGCCGACATTGCCGTAATTGGCGCAGGTGGTCGTGACGCTCACATCACCAAGCGCATAGTTGTTCATGAAGAGCGCCCGGATGCTCGCCCAGGCAGACAGGCCGCCGACCGTGGCACGGCCGGTGCCGGAATCCGCAGTGACGGTCACGTCCGTGCCGCAGTTGGTGATGGCCGCGCGCTGGTCCGTGAAGCCGGTCAGGCCGCCAAGGACTGTAACTTTGTTAGCCGTAGTGATGCTGATGCTGCCGGACACCGTGCAGCCATCAATGATGGAGGAAGCTGTGCCGGAGGTGTTGTTCTTGATGAAAGCCACAAGAGCGCCCGCATACACGTTCTGCGCCGCGTCGCTGATGTTGATGCTGACATCCGTGAGGTGGACATTTTGGATGACCACGCCGTTCAGCGTGTAGCCGAACAGGCCCACGTAGCCCAGGGTGCTGTCGGTGATGGTCATACCGGAGATGCAGTGGCCGTCGCCGTCAAACGTTCCGCCGAAGGCCAGCGTGCCGGAGGAGCCGATGGGCGTCCACTCGCCGGTCAGAGCGATGTCGGAGGTCAGCTTGAGGTACTGACCGGCATAGGTGGTGCCAGCCACCACCTGGGCCTGGAGGTAGCGCAGACCTGCCTCACTGGAGATGAGGTAGGGATTCTCCTCCGTGCCCGCGCCGCCGGCGAAGCCGGAGAGCGCTTTGTTCAGGGCATCCTCGGTGGCCGTGACGATGGCCTTGGCGCTGATGGTGGCGCCGCTGACGGCGTCGATCTCTTTGTTGTTCAGCTTCTCGGTCAGGCCGTCGGTGCTGTTGTTGGTCTTGATGGTGTCCAGGATGTTGAGGGCGTTTGCCCAGCGGTCGGGAGTTTCCTCCTCACCGGTCGCCTGGATATCCGCAATGCTGACGCTGTCGTCTTCGGACTTGGCAAGCGTCACGGTGACAGTGACGTCACCTTTGAAGCCGGCCGCCGTCCCGGTGTAGGTGCCGGGGACGTAGGTGTCGTCCACCGTGACGGCCAGGGCCGTCGCCGGGAGAAGCGACAGCGTCATAACGGCCGCCATCAGGGCGGAGAGGAGCTTGTTCTTCCAGTTCTTGTGTTTCATGGTGCCTCCTTCATAGTGTGATTGGCGCCTTACGGGCCCGCTCCGGCCGGGATCTCTGGCAGGGACGCGGTTTCAGGGGGGAGGGCCGTCCGGCGGTTAGCTTACGCTAACTTGCGAGCAGAAACTCCCGCTTTCGAATGGTGCATCCGCCCCCTGCCAGGCTGGCTGTGCGCGGCGGGAGGGGCGTGCTCCGGCGGTTAGCTTATGCTAACTACCGAGAAAAAAGAACGTCCGTCCCGGAGGATGCTCCGGCAACGGGACCCGTTTTCTGGAAATACTATACCCCAGCCCGGCGGCGTTTGTCAAGAGGGGGCGTGGAGTCCGGGGCGGCGGGACGGAAAATTCCCCTTGACAAACCGTTCATACTGTGTATACTAGCTATATACAGTATGAACGGGAGGAACCGCATGGAGATCCTGATCCG
>CAKUBJ010000049.1 GCA_934636905.1 uncultured Dysosmobacter sp.
GTTTGCTACTGAAGAAGAGCGGGCCGAGAACGTGAACATCGGCATCTCTGTCCAGAAGGGCAACACCCAGCTGGCCGGCGCCATCGACACCGTCCTCTCCGTTCTGAATGAGGAGCAGTTCAACGCCCTGATGGATCAGGCCATCGCCATCCAGCCGGAGGTCTGATTCTCCGGAAGCCGGCTCCCCTGCCGCTGCGGCGGCAGGGTGCCTGGCCTCGCGTTTTCCCTCAGGCTGCGGCCTGAAAGCAGCGGATTGATTGAAAACCCGCAAAAAATGATTTGGAGTGTGACCCATGGACAAGTTTGTGAAGCTGGGGCAGGACATGGTTCTGCTGTGGGGCAAGTACCACACCATGTATCTCAGCGGCATTGCCAACACGCTGGGGCTGGCCTTTATCGCCACAGTCATCGGCTGCGTCATCGGCCTTGCCTGCGGCATCCTGAATACCATTCCCTGCGCCAGGACCGATTCCCTGCCCAAGCGCTTCCTGCTGAAGCTGCTGCGGGTGGTAATCCGCGTGTATGTGGAGGTGTTCCGGGGAACCCCCATGGTGCTCCAGTCCGTATTCATCTATTACGGCCTCCCCTACTTCTCCAACAACGCCCTGCGGTTTGACAACATCTGGGCCGCCGCCATCCTCATCGTGTCCATCAACACCGGCGCGTACATGGCGGAGTCCGTCCGGGGCGGCATCATCTCCATCGACCCCGGCCAGACGGAGGGGGCCAAGGCCATCGGCATGACCCACTTTCAGACCATGGTGAACGTCATCATGCCTCAGGCCCTGCGGAACATCATGCCCCAGATCGGCAACAACTACATCATCAATGTGAAGGATACCTCCGTCATGTTCATCATCGGCTTTACGGAGTTCTTTGCCCAGCACCGCTACATTGTAGGCGTGAACAATATGTACTTCCCCTCTGCCACCATTGAGATGATCGGCTATCTGACCCTGACGCTGCTGGCCTCCTTCCTGCTGCGGCTGCTGGAAAAAGTCATGGACGGCTCCGACAGCTACGAGCTGGCGCAGGGCGACCAGCTGGTGATGGCGGCGGGCACCTACAGCCATCCCGACCGGGGTACGCCTTTTGATGAACTGAACAGGGAATACAAAGGGGAAGAACAGCGGAAGCGCATCCGTCTGGGATTGAAGAGCCGCAATGGAAGCATGAGAGGAGATCGCTGATATGAGTGAGAATATTCTGGAGATCCGCCATCTGGGTAAGTCCTTCGGCACCCACGAGGTTCTGCGGGACATCGACTTCAATGTGCAGAAGGGGGACGTCATCTCCATCATCGGCGCCTCCGGCTCCGGCAAGTCCACCCTGCTGCGGTGCATCAACCTGCTGGAAACCCCCAGCAGCGGCCAGATTCTCTATCACGGCAGTGACGTGGCCGGACGGGGCGTCAACGCCCCGGAATACCGCTCCCATGTGGGGATGGTGTTCCAGTCCTTCAACCTTTTCAACAACATGACGGTGCTGAAAAATTGCATGGTGGGACAGATGAAGGTGCTCAAGCGCAGTCAGGAGGAAGCCCGGCGGCAGGCCATGCAGTATCTGGAAAAGGTGGGCATGGCCCCCTACATCAATGCCAAGCCCCGGCAGCTTTCCGGCGGTCAGAAGCAGCGGGTGGCCATTGCCCGGGCACTGGCCATGGATCCCGAGGTGCTGCTGTTTGACGAACCCACCTCTGCGCTGGATCCGGAAATGGTGGGCGAGGTGCTGAACGTCATGCAGGCGCTGGCACAGGAGGGGATGACCATGCTGGTGGTGACCCACGAGATGGCCTTCGCCCGGGATGTCAGTTCTCAGGTGGTATTCATGCATCAGGGCGTCATCTGCGAGCAGGGTACCCCCCAGCAGATGTTCGGCAGCCCTCAGCAGCAGGAAACCCGGGAATTTCTGTCCCGCTTCCGGGGCGGAGAAGCGTAACCGCCGTCCTTCCGGATGGGGAAGGACAGTCCAGCCGCCTGATTCCCTCAAAAAATGCAAGATGCAAAACCGTGCCCCGCTGCCGCAGGCAGCGAGGCACGGTTGTATTGCGGCACCACAGGTTGGTGTCTCCGGCAAAAGCAAAAACTCCGGCTCAAAGGCCGGAGTTTTTGAATCATACAGCTTATTCAGCGGCGTAGACGGAAGCCTGCTTCCGATCCTTGCCCAGACGCTCAAAGCGCAGGGTGCCGTCCACCTTGGCGAACAGGGTATCGTCAGTGCCGATGCCCACGTTGGTGCCGGGATGGATCTTGGTGCCGCGCTGGCGAACCAGAATGTTGCCGGCCTTGACGAACTGGCCGTCCGCGCGCTTGGCGCCCAGACGCTTGGAGTTGGAGTCACGACCGTTCTTGGTGGAGCCGCCGCCCTTCTTGTGGGCGAAGAACTGCAAACCGATCATCATCATGTTAAAAGGCCATCCTTTCTTAGAGATTTCAGGGAGGAATCACTCTTCCTCCAGAACTTCGACGTTCTCGGGGTACTCGTCATGGAGCTGGGCAAAGTAGACCATCATCCCCGTCAGAAGTGCCTGACAGGTGCTCTCCGCCGTCTGGCCGAGACTGCCCGGCAGGCGGAGAGAGATGGACGCATCGCTTTCCCGCACCTTTACGGATGCCGCCAGTCCCAGCACGTCGTTCACGGTGGTTTCCACCAGCCGGACGGCACTGGTCACAGCTGCGCAGACAATGTCCGATCCGGCCTCGGCATAGCCGCTGTGGCCGTGGACATCAAAGCCTGTCAGGCGGCTGCCCTGGCTCTGGAAGGTGATGGTAGTCATGCTCAGACGGAGATCTTGCCGATCTCAACCTTGGTGTAAGGCTGACGGTGACCCTGACGCTTGCGATAGCCCTTCTTCGCGTTGTACTTGAAGATGCGGATCTTCTTGCCCTTGCCGTTCTTCACGATCTTGGCCTCCACGGAAGCGCCCTCCACAACGGGAGTGCCGAAGGTGGCCTTCTCGCCGTCAATAACGGCCAGAACCTGCTCAAACTTTACGGTATCGCCAGCTTCGTTGTCCAGCTTCTCGATGTAGATCACATCGCCCTCGGACACCTTGTACTGCTTGCCGCCAGTCACGATAATTGCGTTCATTCTTTTCAACTCCTTCATTACGGGCTCGCTGTCGGGGGCGATTTCCTGAGAAATACTTGTAACCCATTCAAAGCGGCTTTATTATTATAGCTGTGCGTTCGGTGTTTGTCAACGGCTTTCCGGAAAAAAATCCGGAGAATCCGCCTCTTTTTCCGTATACTTTCCGCGTTTCCGGCAAAACTATGGTCTGTACGCAGATCGGGAAAGGAGGTACGTTCCATGCAGGAGAAGAACCGGGAAAACAGCCAGAAGAACACGCAGAAGGAACCCAGCGAGCAGAAGAACCAGAAGAACGACCGCAGGTAAATACGCTCCCAAACGCCCCGGACGCCATCCGGGGCGTTTTCCTTTATCTCCCGCTGCCCTGACCCAGGTCGGAAAACCGTATTGTCATTTGTCCGGAAATCGGCTATACTGGGGGAAACACTGTTCAGAAAAGGCGGGAGCGTTATGAACCTCTGCGATGAATTTACCATCCGGGCGCTGCTGGAGCGTCACGGTTTCCATTTTTCCCGATCCATGGGGCAGAATTTCCTGATTGACCCGGAAATCCCCGCCCGGATTGCGGCGGCCTCCGGTGCCGATGCCCACTGCGGCGTGCTGGAAATCGGCCCGGGCATCGGCTCCCTGACGGCGGAACTGTCCCGCCGCGCCGGGAAGGTGGTTTCCGTGGAACTTGACCGGGATCTGCTGCCCATTCTGGAGGAAACCATGGCGGAGCATCCCCATGTGGAAATCGTCCCCGGAGACGTGATGAAGCTGGATCTTGAGGCGCTGATTGCCCGGCATTTTCAGGGACTCCGCCCTGTGGTCTGCGCAAATCTTCCCTACAACATCACCACGCCGGTGCTGACGAAGCTGATGGACATTCCGGCCTTTGAAAGCATCACCGTCCTGATTCAGAAGGAAGCCGCCCAGCGGTTCACCGCCCCTCAGGGCAGCGCCGACGGCGGCGTGTTCCCCCTTCTCTTCCAGTATCGCATGGAAACCAGCTGTCTGTTTGACGTGCCCCGGGAAAAGTTCCTCCCTGCCCCGAAGGTCACCTCCACCGTGCTGCACTGCCTCCGGCGAAAAAAACCTGCCGTGGAGGTGGAGGACGAGGCATTCTTCTTCCGGGTCATCAAAGGCGCCTTCCTGCTGCGGCGGAAAACGCTGTCCAACTCTCTGGCCGCCGCCCTGCCCGGCATGGGCAAAGCCGCCATTGCGGACGCCATTGCCGCCTGCGGCCTGCCCCCCTCCGTCCGGGGGGAAGCGCTGACGCTGGCGGACTTCGCCGCGCTGGCAAAGGCGCTGTCGGCTCAGGAATAGCAACCGTTTTCCTGCCAAAGCACACAAAAGATACCCGGTTCCCCGGCAGAACTTGTCACGTTCCCTGCTTGCTTTTTTCCCCTGCTTCCGGTATCATACAGGTATCATTACAAGGAGGTATTCCGATATGTCCACGAAGGCGTATTACCCCAGAACGGAAATCGGCCCCGGCAAGGTAGGCTTTTCCAAAACCCGCTCCATCATTGAAGCGCCCTTTTACGGCAACAACGTCATCAAGGTCAATACCCTGAAAGAGGCCTATGAACTGGCCAAAAACTCTCCCGGCACCGTGGTCACGGATATGCCCGTTTACCGGGGGGAGGAGTTCGGTCTGGAGCCGGACGCCAAAGTGCTCCTGTTTAACGACGGTTCCATCACCGGCCGCTACGCCCCTGCCCGCCGCATCACCGGCAAGCCCGGCGTAGACACCGCCGCGCTGGATAAAATCGTCATGGATGCCGTGTATGACACCCGCTGGAAGACCCTGTACCATGCGGAGGTGTTCATCGGACTGGACCCGGAGTTCATGGTAAAGGCACACCTGCTGATTCCCGAGGGGGAGGAAAACATCCTCTACAACTGGATGCTGAATTTCCAGTATATGTCCACGGAATATGTGAAGATGTACAAGAACTCCAAGCCCGTAGGCGACGGGAAGGAGCCGGACATTTACATCTTCTCCGACCCCCAGTGGGCCGGCGCACCGGGACAGGAAGCGGTCTGCGACCCCAAGTGCCTGTGCTACTTCAACACGGAAACCAACTGCGCCGCCATTCTGGGAATGCGCTACTTCGGCGAACATAAGAAGGGCACCCTGACCCTGGCCTGGGCCATCGCCAACCGCAACGGCTACGCCAGCTGCCACGGCGGCCAGAAGGAGTACACCCTGCCGGACGGCCACAAGTTCGTTTCCGCCGTATTCGGCCTCTCCGGCTCCGGCAAGTCCACCCTGACCCACGCCAAGCACGGCGGCAAGTACCCCGCCATCAAGGTGCTCCACGACGATGCCTTCATCATCAACTCCGACACCTGCGCCTCCATTGCGCTGGAGCCTACCTATTTCGACAAGACCGCCGACTATCCTGTAAATTCTCCGGACAACAGGTATCTGCTGACTGCCCAGAACTGCTCCGCCACGCTGGATGAGGACGGCAAGGTGGTGCTGGTAACGGAGGACGTCCGCAACGGCAACGGCCGTGCCATCAAGAGCAAGCTGTGGAGTCCCAACCGGGTGGATAAGATTGACGCGCCTGTCAACGCCATCTTCTGGATTATGAAAGACCCCACCATCCCCCCCATTGTGCGGCTGAAGGGTGCCTCTCTGGCTTCCGTCATGGGCGCCACGCTGGCCACCAAGCGCTCCTCCGCCGAGCGGCTGAAGGAGGGCGTTGACCCCAACGCGCTGGTGGTGGAGCCTTACGCCAACCCCTTCCGCACCTACCCGCTGGTGAATGACTATGAAAAGTTCAAGAAGCTGGTGGCGGAGAAGAACGTGGCCTGCTACATCATCAACACCGGCGACTTCATGGGCAAAAAGGTGCAGAAAGAGGATACGCTGGGCATTCTGGAAGCCGTGGTGGAGGGCCGGGCCCAGTTCAAGCCCTGGGGACCCTTCTCCGACATTGAGATTCTGGAGTGGGAGGGCTTTGTCCCCGACCTCACCGACAAGGCCTACGTTGCCCAGATGCAGGCCCGGATGCAGGACCGCCTGAACTATGTGGAAAGCCTGAAGGAGGCCGAGGGCGGCTTCAATGCCCTGCCGGACGACGCCGCCGACGCCATCCGCAGTGTGGTGGAGCAGGCCAACAGCCTGTAACCCCTTCCCGGCATCCTTCGTGGAGGATTTCCGGGGTAAGTGAAAAACAAACCGGCGTGCTCTTGTCAGGAGCACGCCGGTTTTCTGCGTCAAAATGCTATTACACCGCCGGATGGGGCGTTTTCGCGCATCCGGCGCTTACGTCCGGAGCGTCAGCCGTCCCCGCAGGGCGGGAATCCGGGGCAGAACCGCCAGCAGAACCGCCAGCAGAAGCAGTCCCAGCACATAGCAGGCAATGGCTTCGCCGATTCCCACCGTTACGGCGTTCCAGAGGAACAGCCCGGGGAAGGCTGCGGTAAAGCCCGCCTCATACCAGGCAATCATGGCGCCGATGAGCACGGCGTTGCACAGCACCGGAGGCAGGGGCGCCAGCCACCGGGAGGGCATTCTGGCCGTCCACAAAGCGGCCAGCAGAGTGGCCATGGAGCCGATGATGATGTCAAGGGGGCCTACGGTGCTCATCAGGTTGGTGACAAGACAGCCGATGAACAGGCCGGGAACCGCCTCCGGCAGCAGGAAGGGCAGCACCGTCAGCGCCTCGGAAAAGCGGCACTGGACAGGGCCGTACGTCAGGCCGAAGACGGATGACATCAGGGACATGACCGCGTACAGCGCGGCGATGATGGCGGCGGACGCCATCTGACGGGGGGACCATCTGGGCATAAAAAAACCTCCATTTTTTTGTTTAGAGAACGGGCTTCCTGTCTTGGAACCCGAACGAACGCCCGATTCCGGGCGCTTGGACAGGGAGATGGCACCTGTCGAATGGAAGTATAGCATATCCGCCGGGAAAAAGCAATCCCCCTGCTCCGGCAGTTCCACCGCTTTTTCCGCCCACACAGAATATTCCCAGTTGCCGCCATCAAAAACCCGCCCCGGCTCCTTCCGGAGCCTGGGGCGGGTTCGTCCTCAGGCTTTTTTCACCGGCGGTTTTGCCGCCTTTCTGCCCCGCAGGGTCTTTTCCGTCTCCTCCTGCAAGCCCTCCAGCGTCATGCGGAGGTTGCTGAGGAACAGGATGCGCATGAATTTCAGCAGGGCGTCCCGGGTTTCCCTGTCCAGATCCTTCAGTGCCCGGACAATGGCACCCACCGCCTTGAAGCTGTCGGCCTTCAGATCCGTCAGCGTCCGGGCGCCGGAGGCCTCCAGCACCCGAAAGGCGCTTTCGATAAACTGCTCCCGCTGTGCCTCCGACAGTTCCTGCACCCAGCTGCGCAGTTCCCGGTCGCAGAGCTGCGCCTGACGGGTAACACTGTGAAGCCGGACAAAGCCGGGGCCTTTGACCTCCCAGGAAAAGCCGTCGTGCTGCATCAGCCCCTGCTGGCTGCTGTCTACCACGGTGTAGTCCTCCTCGTGTTCCAGCAGCATCCCCACCACGGAGGATTTCGGCACAATGGTGTGAATCCGCTCCGCCAGCCGGATGTGCCGGGGCAGGGAAAGGATATCGTCATGAAAGCCGGGGCCGTCATTGGACCAGACAGCGCGGATCCGCCGCTGCACCGCCGGGGGACAGAATACGCCGGCCCACACCGCCAGATTGCCGCCTTTGGAGTGTCCTCCCAGCCGCAGTCCCACCCGGGGATACCGATGGGCCACCTGTTCCGTATACTCCACGGCCATCTTCTGCGCCGGCACCTCCCTCATGCAGCTGAGATAGAAGTCCTCCTTCCAGCCTGCCAGCGTGTCATCCGTGCCCCGGAAGGCCAGATACAGCGCACCGTCGCCGCAGTTTACGGTCAGCGCCGCAAACTGCTCCGCCTTTTCCGGATCCAGATGATCCACAAAGCAGCTCAGGCGCATATCCCGGAACCGGGGCGTATCGGCCATGCGGCGCAGCATCTCCGGAATCTGGTTGGGCACCAGCACTCCCATATCAATGGGCCTGCCCTCCGTTTTCGCGAAATACGCCGCAGCAGCCTCCCCCAGCGGCACCTCCCCGCCCTCATCGGGAACGATGCCGCCAAAATCCACAAAGGACAGCTCCGCCAGAATCAGATTATCCACTTCGTTGAAGGGATCCTGCGCCAGCGTCAGATCCCCCCGCCAGTCCAGATAGTCCAAGAGATTTGCCATACATACCTCCGTATTCGGCCTTGGCATACCAGAAGACTCCCATCCACAGGCTCTCCGGCCGCCCTGATTTCTTACATTGTACCCGCTTTTCCTCCCTGTTACAAGCGGAGAATTTGAAATTCTCCGCTTCAGCGTGTCGAAAAAGTCTTTTCGCCCCGCTGAACCAGTTTTCAGAACTTTACAAAAGTTCTGAAAACTGTAGAT
>CAKUBJ010000050.1 GCA_934636905.1 uncultured Dysosmobacter sp.
CCATTCCTCCGCCGCACGGGAGAAAGCTGCGGCAAAATACTTTTTCGGAGGTGCAACTTGAGCAGGCGGAAAAAGCTCACCAACAACAGCGGCATCCCGCAGCATGAGATCGAGAACATCGCCCGAATTCTGCTGCCGGATATTCTCGCCTTTTACGAAAGTGAGGAAGGGCAGCGGGAATTTGCCGAATGGAAGGCGGCGCAGGACGGGGCAAAAACGGACAAAGACAGCAACGGCGAGAACGTCGCCTGACGATAGATATAAGACAAATCCAAGGGATATATGCTCCTAAAACAGCATGGCAAAAGGGGATGGCCGACCGCCATCCCCTTTTGTGCGTTTGTTCAGTTTTCATAAGGCTTGTACTCCGTGACGGCATTCAGATATGCCTCAACGTCGCCGTTCAGAATGAGGTCTGCATAAGCCAGCGGGTCGTTGTAGATGAGATAGTCCAGCTCTGACCGCTGGAAGCGGTTGTCCGCCACCTCGTTCTCCACGGCGGTGCAGTCGATGGAGATCATGCTGCCGTCCTGAAACCGCAGCTCTACACAACCCGTGTCCATGTTAAATTCACAGCTTTTGATGTTTTTCATGTTCGTCCTCCTTATCCTTTACCAGTTTTGGTTTTCTCGGCCCTCTGGGCTTGGATTCGGGACGCTTTACCACGCCGTTTCTGAAATGCGTATCCTCGAACTTCTCGAAGAAAACAAATAATCCGAACCCATCTCCGATTAAGAAGATTTGGTTCGGATTATATTGGTTTGGTGCGCGAGGCGGGACTTGAACCCGCACGTCCGAAGTGGACACTAGAACCTGAATCTAGCGAGTCTGCCAATTCCACCACTCGCGCATACCTATGAAATTCCATCCCCAAAAGGGGCTTCTCCGGAATCCGCATTCCGGAGAAGGCTGGTGCGCGAGGCGGGACTTGAACCCGCACGTCCGAAGTGGACACTAGAACCTGAATCTAGCGAGTCTGCCAATTCCACCACTCGCGCGCATAGGCAATCTTTTCGGAAGAAAACTGGTGCGGCTGACGGGACTTGAACCCACACGTCGAATCGACACCAGCACCTCAAGCTGGCCTGTCTACCAGTTCCAGCACAGCCGCAACTATGTACCGCCTAAAAAAGACTGCTTGATTATTATAGCCATTCGCCGCCGTAATGTCAACCGGAAATTCCGGGTTTTTTGAAAAAATTTTTCAGAGACTTCCGCTCAGAGGCTTCCGCCATGTCCGCCCTCGGAGAAGCCGGCCGCAGACGGCCGGGCTTCCGAATGCCCTTCTCCGGAACCGCCGCATCTCCCCACAGGCGGTGTTCTCCGTCAGGGATACCCCTCCCTGAGCGGCGGCAGGGTTCCTCCGGGGCAGGCGTTTCCCTTACAACTGCGAGAGCACCTCGCCGATGGGGTCGGTAATCACCAGCCCCGCCGCCAGATCCCGGGCCACCGGAGACTTGTTGATGAGGGCCAGCCGCTGGCCTCGGTAGTAGTTGATAAGCCCCGCGGCAGGCCACACATTCAGGGACGTGCCGCCCACAATCAGCAAATCCGCCTGCGCAATGGCCTGAACGGCACCATCCACCACCCGGTCGTCCAGCGCCTCCTCGTACAGCACCACATCCGGCTTGATGATGCCCCCGCAGCTGCACCGGGGCACGCCGTCGGTATGCAGGATGTGATTCAGGTCATAAAATTTTCCGCACCGCTCACAGTGGTTTCGTAGGACGCTGCCGTGGAGTTCGTATACCGTTTGGCTGCCGGCAGCCTGATGAAGTCCGTCAATGTTCTGGGTCACCACCGCCAGCAGCTTCCCCTCCCGTTCCCACTCCGCCAGCTTTTGGTGGGCGGCGTTGGGCTTTGCGTCAGGGCAGAGCATCTTCGCCCGGTAGAAGCGAAAAAATTCTTCGGGATTGCTTTTATAGAAGGTATGGCTTAAAATAGTTTCCGGCGGGTACTTCCACTCCTGATGGTAAAGTCCCCCGGTGCTGCGGAAATCCGGAATCCCGGACTCCGTGGATACCCCGGCGCCGCCGAAAAAAACAATCCGCCGGGCAGCGTCCGTCCATTCCTTCAGTTTTCTGATTTTCTCCGTCATAAAAACACCCTCCAGTCTGTACAATAAGGAAGTTATCTATGAATATTCAGATTTTCGGCTCCTCCAAGTCCTTTGACACGAAAAAGGCGGAGCGCTGGTTCAAGGAGCGCCGCATCAAGTACCAGTATATCGACATTCTCTCAAAGGGATTATCCCCCCGGGAGTACCAGTCCGTCAAGCAAAAAGTTGGCTTCGACGCGCTGGTAAACACAAAATGCCGGGCCTACGAGGAACTGTACATGGCCTACATCACCCCGGATGCCCGGGAGGAGAAGCTGCTGGAGTACCCGGAACTCTTCAACACCCCCATTGTCCGCAACGGCAGGGAGGCCACCGTAGGCTACTGCCCGGACATCTGGGCATCCTGGACGTAATAATTTTTCCGAGGGAGAGAAATGCTATGTGGAGCAGTTCCCTGCCGAAGAGCCGCTTCCTGCGATTCTTTGTGCTGATGATTCACCGTTATAACAGGCACAACACCGCCACCCAAAGTGCGGCACTGGCTTTTTACCTTCTGTTTACGATTTTTCCCTTTCTCATTTTCATCAGCGCCCTGCTGGGTCTGCTGAATCTGGACATTTCGGGAACCATGACTGCGCTGTCGGACTTCCTGCCTGCGGAGGTGGTGGAACTGATTGAGGTGTATCTCACCTACGTCAGTGAAAACCCAAGCCCCCGGCTGATGGTATTCGGACTGGTGTTTTCCGTCTACTTCCCCATGCGGGCCGCCAACTCCCTGATGGGCGCCGTGCGGACGGCCTACCATCTGGGGCCGCCCCGGGGGGTGATTTCCCAGTGGGTCAAGGTGCTGATTTACACGGTGACACTGATTCTCACCATTGCCCTGACGCTGTCTCTGATGACCTTCGGCGAGCGGGCACTGCGGTACGCAGTGGTGCACTTCCGCCTGCCGGCGTTTCTGGCGGAACTGTGGGTAAAACTGCGATTCCCCGTTGCCGGCGCCGTGAGTTTTCTGGCGCTGTTCCTCCTCTACGCACTGGCGCAGGACACCTTCCCGCCTCTGAAAAACATCTGGCCAGGGACGCTGTTTTCGCTGGCGGCGTGGATGAGCCTCAGCTGGCTCTACTCCTATTACGCCGACCATTTTTCCCACTATTCTGTGCTCTACGGCTCCATCGGCGCCGTCATCGTGGTGCTGATCTGGCTGAACCTCACCGCCGTCACCCTGATTCTTGGGGCGGAGGTAAACGGCGTCCTCATCAGTATGCGCAAGGATGAAGATGCCGCGTGAAATTCACGATCTGTTCACCCCGCGGAGGGGATTCTGCGGTACAATGATGCAAGGATTCAAACGATTTCTTTGAAAGGACGCTGCATATGGAAGAAAAACTGCGGGAATACGCAAAGCTGCTGATTGAAGTGGGTCTGAACATCCAGAAGGGTCAGACCCTCATCATCTCCTCCCCGGTGGAGTGCGCCCACTTCGCCCGGCTGTGTGCCGGCGCGGCCTACGACGCCGGCTGCCGGGAGGTGGTCATGAACTGGGGGGACGACGCCCTGAGCCGCATGAAGTACCTCCGGGCGGACAATGGCGTCTTTGACGACGCACCGGAGTGGCGGGAGAAGTACTTCACCCACTACGCCGAAATGGGGGCAGGCTATCTGGCCATTGCCGCCAGCGACCCGGAAACCCTGAAGGGAGTCAATCCTGACCGGCTGGTGCGGGCGCAGAAGAGCAGCGCCGTCGTCCGGAAGGTCTTTGACCGGCTTCAGATGAGCAACGGGTTCCCTTGGTGTGTGGCCTCCGTGCCCATTCCCAGCTGGGCCAAAACGGTGTTCCCCCACCTGCCGGAAGAGGAGGCCATGGAGCGGCTGTGGGACGCCATTTTTGAAACCGTCCGGGTCAAAGGGGACGGCTCGGCTGTCTACGCATGGCACCATCATCTGGACACCCTGCGCCGCCGGAAGGAACTGCTGAACCGGTATCATTTCAAGTTCCTGCACTACACCAATGCGCTGGGCACCGACCTTACCATCCAGCTGCCGGAGGACCACCTCTGGGCAGCAGGGAACTCCATCATGAAAAACGGCGTGGAGTTCGTGGCCAATATGCCCACGGAGGAACTCTTCACCGCCCCTCTGAAAACCGGCATCAACGGTGTGGTGTACGCCGCCCTGCCTCTGGTGAATGACGGCAATATCATCGACAAATTCCACTTTGTCATCCGGGATGGGAAAATCGTGGAAGCCCACGCGGAAAAGGGTGAGGAATTTCTGAAGGCCGCCATCAGCGTGGACGAGGGTGCCTCCTACTTCGGGGAAGTGGCGCTGGTGCCCTACGACAGTCCCATTTCCAACCAGAAGATTCTCTATTACAACACGCTGTTTGACGAAAACGCCTCCTGCCATCTGGCCTTCGGCGAGGCGTATCCCGAGTGCATTGAGGGCGGCGAAGCCATGACCCGGGAGGAGGTACAGGCTCACGGTCTGAATTACTCCCTGACCCATGTGGACTTCATGGTGGGCACTGCCGACCTCTCTATTGTGGGCACCACCCACGACGGCCGGGAGATTCCCATTTTTGTAAACGGCAACTTTGCCATTTGAATATGTCCCTGAATCATACAGAGAAAGAAGGAGAACCCCATGATTTCCAAACCGAATTTTGACAAGAGCGTTCTTATCTGCCCCGGCGCCGCCGTGGTCGGCGATGTGACGCTGGGAAGCCGTGTCAGCATCTGGTACAATGCCGTCCTCCGGGGGGACGAAGGCGCCATCCGCGTCGGTGAAAACACCAATATTCAGGACTGCGCCGTACTCCACGAGGAGACAACGGTTGGCGCCGGCTGCACCATCGGCCACGGCGCCATTGTCCACGGCTGCACCGTAGGTGACAACGTGCTCATCGGCATGGGCGCTACCGTGCTCAACGGCGCGAAAATCGGCGACAACTGCATTGTAGGCGCAGGGGCGCTGGTGACGGGGAAAATGGACGCCCCTGCCGGCTCCATGATTCTGGGCAGCCCCGCCAAGGTGGTGCGTCCCCTGACGGAAGCCGAAATGGAGGGCAACCGGGAATCTGCCCGGGGCTACTGCCATCTGGCTGAGGAGTACCGGAAGGACTGAACCGGAAAAACGCCGAAAGAACCCCGCAAAATCGGGAAGTCTTTCGGCGCTTTGCCGCTTGCAGTCCGGGGCATGTACGGCTATACTTGCTCCGTTATTGTGAAATAAACGATTACTCATGATTAAGGAGTTCAGATTCATGCCGTTCCACTTTTCTCCCCAGACCCGCCGGGTCTTTCACCTGTCGCTGCCCATTTTCGCGGAACTTCTGCTGCAGCTGCTGGTGGGCAACATGGACCAGTTCATGATTTCCCGCTTCGGCTCCGCTGCCGTGGCCGCCATCGGCAACGGCAATCAGGTGATGAATGTGGTCATCATTGTGCTGACCACCATGAGCACCGCCGCCACCATCCTGCTGACCCAGCACATCGGCGCCGGCCGCACCGGGAAAGAGTGCGACGAAATCGTCACGGCGGCGGTAACGGTCAGCGCCGTGTTCAGCTTTCTGGTGGGGCTTTTCCTGCTGCTGAAGCCAGAGTTGATTTTCCAGCTGCTGCAGACGCCGGAGGAGGCCTTTGACGGCGCCTGCCTCTACACCCGCATTGTAGGCGGCACCGTGCTGCTGCAGGGGCTTTACATCCAGCTGTGCGCCGTGCTGCGGAGTTACACCCTGCTGAAAGAGGTGGTGGTGCTCTCCGTTTCCATGAACCTGCTGAACGTCGTGGGCAACGCCATCCTCATCAACGGCCTGCTGGGCTTCCCCCAGATGGGGGTGGCAGGCGCCGCCGTGTCCACCGTCATCTCCAAGGCCGTGGGGCTGGTTCTGGCCTGCATCACCCTGAAGCGCAAATGCACCCTCCGCTTTTCCCTGCGGTATCTGCGGCCGTTTCCCGCGGAAACCTTCCGCGCTCTGCTGGGCATTGCCCTGCCCTCCGGCGCGGAAGCCCTGTCCTACAACGTTTCCCAGACGTTTATCCTCCGCTTTATCAATCTCATGGGCGCGGCGGTGGTAACCGCCAAGGTCTACGGCAGTATGCTGGCCAATGTAGCCTATGTGTACTCCATCGCCGTGGCGCAGGCTACCCAGATTCTGCTGGGCTACATGATTGGCGCCCGGAAGCTGGATGAGGTCAACGGCCGTGTCTGGTCTACCATCCGCATCGCACTGGTGGTTTCCGAACTGCTGACCCTGACGATTCTCATTTTCTGCGACCCCATCTACAGCATCTTCACCGACGACCCCGTGATTCACGCCCTGGGCCGGCAGATTCTCTATGTGGAGTTCGGGCTGGAAATCGGGCGCTCCGTCAACATCGTCATGGTGCGCTGCCTGACCACCGCCGGGGACGTGTGGTACCCCGTAGGCGTGGGCATCTTCAGTATGTGGGTGGTGGCCGTAGGCGGCAGCTGGCTCTTCGGCCAGGTGCTGGACTGGGGTCTGGTGGGCATCTGGATTGCCATGGCCTGTGACGAGTGCCTCCGGGGCGCACTGTTCACCGTCCGGTTCCGCAGCGGCAAATGGAAGGAGAAACGGCTGGTATCCAATTCAGAAAAAGGAGCCTGATTTATGAAATTCAACCGGCAGACCACAAAAGTCAACATATTTTTTCAAAAAACATAAAAAAGTTTCAAACAAGGGAAGCAAGGCCGGCGGAGAAGACAGCGTCAGCGGATAGGAAGCCAAGGATTTCGCGGGGATAGGCGTTCAGCCAGTCTTCGACCTTCTGGATTTCCTGGGTGGTGACTTTGGTGAAGTCGGTCCCCTTCGGGAACCACCGGCGGATCAGGCCGTTTGTGTTTTCGTTGGTCCCTCGTTCCCAGGAAGAATAAGGGTGGCAGTCGTAGACCTTTGTCCGCGGTCCCTGGCTCCGACAGCTTTGTTCCATGCCGGCGGCGTCGGCGAACTCCGAACCGTTGTCGACGGAGATTGACCGGAAGACGGATCGGAAAGCCGGCGATCCCATCTTCCGCTCCAGCCTGTCAAGGGCGCGAACGACGCTGGCGGCGGTGTGGTCTTTGACCTTGATGATAATTTCCTTTCGGGAATAGCGTTCAGACAGGACCAGAAGGGCCGGCTTCGTTCTCTTCTTACCCAGGACGGAATCCATTTCCCGGTGGCCGACGGTCGCCCTGGCGTTCACTTCCTCCGGACGCTCTTCGATACTGGTTCCGGCGGAAGCCCTGGCGGCCTTCTTGTGGGTGCGGGTGCAGCCGCGCTTATTCTTGCCGTGACGGGGAAGATCGCGCATTTCAAGGGTAAGGAAGACGCCCTTCCGGATATAGGAATACAGGGTCGGCTTACAGATCGACGTCTTGAACTTCAGGCCCTTGACGCGGATTTCTCCAAGGATCGCCGCCGGCGAATAGCCGTCTTCCACGATCCGCCGTTCAATGTAGACCGCCAGTTCGTGGTCGTCGCTGATCGTTAACTGGGGGCCTTTGTTCGTGCCGTTGTACTTCTTGACCGATTCAGCGACGTCACAGCTATAACGGACTTCCTCCGTCAGGTCGGAATTGGTGTGGATATACCGGCCGCGCTTCAGTTCATAATATACCGTTCGAAGGCTGACGCCCAGGGCGTCAGCGACGGCCTGTTTTGTCATACCCTGGCGAAGATACTTTTCGATATTCAGGCGATCCGCTCTGGTCAGTTGCTTGAATCTGCGACGCTTCATGGTGTTTCCTCCGTTCGGTAGAAAATAAAAGGCCCCGTCCTTTCGGACAGGGCCTTCGCGTTCACGCGCTCTGCTTTGCGATCTGTGCTTCGATCGCT
>CAKUBJ010000051.1 GCA_934636905.1 uncultured Dysosmobacter sp.
ACTGCGCCCGCAGGCGCGTTTCGGAGCGCAACCGCCGCAAAGCGGCGGCACTTGGCGCGGAGATAACCCAAGAAGGGATACACCGTCGCGGCGTTATGATTTGCGGTTTTTTGCCGCAAATCGTGCCGCTTCCTCGAAACAGCCTTGCTTTTTCTGCCGCTGGCAGCGCTGCGGCTGTTTCCCTGCGCCATTAAAATCTATAGTTTTCAGAACTTTATAAAGTTCTGAAAACTGACTCAGCGGGGCGAAAAGGCTTTTTCGACACGCTGAGAGGAAGATGCCGTCCGTGGGACGGCATCTTCCTCTTTTTGCCAAAAAAATCCCGGGAAACCATGGTTTCCCGGGATTTTTCAGATGGCAGAAGCGGCGGATCAGGCCTTGCCGGCGCAGCCCAGCACGTCCACCAGCTTGTGGCGTACCAGTTCCTTGATGTTGGCGCGGGCGGGCTTCAGGTACTCCCGGGGATCGAACTTGTCGGGATGCTCCGCCATGAACTTGCGGATGGTGCCGGTCATGGCCAGACGCAGGTCGGAGTCGATGTTGATCTTGCAGACGGACAGCTTGGCAGCCTGACGCAGCTGCTCCTCGGGCACGCCGATGGCGTTGGGCATCTGACCGCCGAACTCGTTGACCATCTTCACATACTCCTGAGGCACGGAAGAAGAGCCGTGGAGCACGATGGGGAAGCCGGGCAGACGTCTGGAAACCTCTTCCAGCACGTCGAAGCGCAGCGGGGGCGGTACCAGAACGCCCTTTTCATTCACGGTGCACTGCTCGGGCTTGAACTTGTAAGCGCCGTGGGAGGTGCCGATGGCGATGGCCAGAGAGTCACAGCCGGTCTTGGAGACGAACTCCTCCACCTCTTCGGGGCGGGTATAGGAGGCCTCGTGGGCGGCAACCTTCACCTCATCCTCAATGCCGGCCAGCGTGCCCAGTTCGGCTTCCACCACCACGCCGTGGTCATGGGCATACTCCACCACTTTCTTGGTGATCTCAATGTTCTCGGCGAAGGGCTTGGAGGAAGCATCGATCATCACGGAGGTAAAGCCGCCGTCAATGCAGCTCTTGCAGGTTTCAAAGTCCGGACCGTGATCCAGATGCAGCACGATGGGAATATCGGGGCAGCACTCCACGGCGGCTTCCACCAGCTTCACCAGATAGGTGTGGTTGGCGTAGGCGCGGGCGCCCTTGCTGACCTGCAGGATTACGGGAGCGTGCTCTTCCTGGCAGGCTTCGGTAATGCCCTGCACGATCTCCATATTGTTGACGTTGAACGCGCCGATGGCATAGCCGCCGTCATAGGCCTTTTTGAACATTTCCGTTGAAGTTACCAGTGGCATACGATCGTCCTCCTAATAAAATCAAATCTTTCCCGGCAGATCCGCCGGACGCTTCCCTTTCTGCGGGCTGCCTGCCGGCATATGGGCAATTCCAACATTTCCGCAGAAGAAAACGTTTTTCTTATTTCATAATATCACAAAAAAAATAAAATGCAAGTATTTACTTTCCAAAATTTCGATGATATGATACAGGTATCTTATTTTGAATCGTCAGGAGGATTTCCCGTATGAGCGAACTGAAAGGCGCATGCATTTTCGGCCAGTCCGGCGGCCCCACTTCCGTCATCAACGCCAGTGCTTACGGCGTAATCGAAACGGCTCTGAAAAATCCCAGCATCACCCGCGTTCTGGGAGCGGAGCACGGCATCAAGGGCGTACTGAACGACCGGCTCTTTGATATGGGTCAGGAGGATCCCGCAGAACTGGAACTGCTGAAGTATACCCCCTCCTCCGCCCTGGGTTCCTGCCGCTACAAGATGGCGGATCCCGATGTGGACGACACCGATTACAAGCGGATTCTGGAGATTTTCAAGAAGTATGACGTCCGCTATTTCTTCTACAACGGCGGCAACGACTCCATGGATACCTGCAACAAGATTTCCAAGTATATGCAGAAGGTGGGCTATGACTGCCGGGTCATGGGCGTGCCCAAGACCATCGACAACGACCTCTTCGGCACCGACCACTGCCCCGGCTACGCCTCCGCCGCCAAGTATATTGCCACCTCCTGCATGGAGGTCTATCAGGACGCCCGGGTCTATGACACCGGCATGGTCTGCATCATCGAGATCATGGGCCGCCACGCCGGCTGGCTGGCCGGTGCCGCCGCTCTGGCCACCGCTTACGGCGCAGGCCCCGATCTGGTGTACCTCCCCGAGGTGGACTTTGACATGGACAAGTTCCTTGCCGATGTGGAGCGCATTTACAAGGAAAAGGGCAACTGCATGGTAGCCGTGTCCGAGGGCATCCACTATGCCGACGGCACCTTCGTGTCCGAGGCCAAGACCTCCGCCACCGACGGCTTCGGCCATGCCCAGCTGGGCGGTCTGGCCGCTCACCTTGCCAACGTGGTCAAGGAGAAGACCGGCGCCAAGGTCCGGGGCATCGAACTGAGCCTGCTGCAGCGCTGCGGCGCCCACCTGGCCTCCGAAACCGACATTGAGGAAGCCGTCATGAGCGGCAAGGCCGCCGTGGAGAACGCCGTCAACGGCATCACCGACAAGATGGTGGGCTTCCAGTGCACCCGCGACAACGGGAAGTATGTCTGCAAAACGGAGCTGCTGAACCTCACCGACGTGGCCAACACCGAGAAGAAGGTGCCGCTGGAATGGATCAACAAGGATCACAACGGCGTGGAGAAGCCCTTCATTGACTATGTCCTGCCTCTGATTCAGGGAGAGCCTCAGCTGCCCAAGGTGGATTCCCTGCCCCGCTTTGCCAAGCTGAAGAAGGTTCTGGCCAAATAATTGCACTTCCTATCAAAAAAGATGTGCGGAGCATGGCTCCGCACATCTTTTTTATTGATTGTTTTTTATTGATCCTTCGCAGTGCGCCAAAAAGCCGGATTTTACGGACACCGGCCGTCACCGGTTCCGCTGGTAGATGACCCACAGCCCTTTCATCAGCAGGGTCTTGTCGTAAAGGATCTCGTTGCGGCAGAATTTCACAATAAAGGGGGCGCTGCCGCCGGTGGCCACAACGCTGACCCTCCGCCCCGGAAAGCCCTCCCGGATCCGGTCAATGATGCCGTCCAGCATGGCGGCGGTGCCGTAGACAATGCCGGAGCGCATACAGTCCTCCGTGGTTTTGCCGATAAGCGCCTTGGGCGGCTGCAGGGAGATGGCCGGCAGCTGCGCCGCCTGACGGCTCAGGGCTTCCAGAGAAACGTTGACCCCCGGCAGCAGCAGGCCGCCCTCGTAGGTGCGCCCCTCCGAAATGACGCCGATGGTGGTGGCGGTGCCCATGTCGATGGTGATGATGGGGGCGCGAAAGCTCTCCAGCGCCGCCACGGCGTCCGCCACAATGTCCGCTCCCACCTGACTCTGCACCGCCAGCCGGATGTTCAGCCCCGTTTTGATGCCGGGGCCGATGACCATAGGCGCCTTTCCCAGCAGACGGGTCAGCGCCTTTTCCATCATGAAATTCAGCGGCGGCACCACGCTGCACAGGATGGAATCCGAAACCTCCTGATAGCGGAAATGGTAGAGTTGAAACAGGTTCATCAGATCCACGCAGATCTGATCCGCCGTTTTCCGGCGATCCGTGTCCAGCGAGGCCAGAAAGCGCAACGTTCCCGTGTTGTCAAAAAGCCCGATGGAAATTGTGGAATTGCCGATGTCCACAGCCAGCAGCATCAGCAGCCGCCTCCCTTCCGATTGCGGTTTTTCGGTATTGATTTCATTTTACCACGCTTTTTTCCTCCTTGCAAGGGAGGCGGAAACGGAATATGATAAGTCCAAAGGCTTATCAGGAGGTACAATTCATGTACACAACCCGGCTCCATTCCCCTTTGGGCACGATGATGCTGGCCTCGGACGGCGCCGCTGTCACCGGGCTGTGGCTGGAGGGACAGACATACTATGCCTCCACGCTGGACGGCAGCGAAAGGGAGGACGGCAGTCTGCCGGTCTTTCATCAGGCCGCCGCGTGGCTGGAAGCTTATTTTTCCGGAACCCCCCTCCCTCCCCTGCCGCCGCTGGCTCCCGGGGGCACCCCCTTCCGGCAGGCGGTGTGGGCACGGCTGCGGGAAATTCCCTATGGGCAGGTGACCACCTACGGGGCGCTGGCGCAGTCCCTGCAGGCACAGGGGATTTCCGCATCCCCCCGGGCGGTGGGCGGCGCCGTGGGGCACAATCCCATCTCCATCCTCATCCCCTGCCACCGGGTGGTGGGCACCGGCGGCAGCCTCACCGGCTATGCCGGCGGTCTGGAGAAGAAGCGGTTCCTGCTGCGTCTGGAGGGCATCGACCCGGCGCATCTTCCCGTATCGGACAGCCCCTGCCTCCGGAAGTACGCGCAGCCCTGAGGCGCGGCCTGCCGGCCGTTTATGGCGGGAACCGGTTGGGACGCCCACGGGCGGCATTCTTCCTGTCTTTTCTTCCGTTTTTTACAGATTATTCATAAAAATTCCTTGCAAGTCGGCGGTTCCTGTGCTAAAATAGCGGCACAATTTGAAAAGGGAGCCGCACAGAAACCGTTTCGTGGGGCTTACCAGACATTCCTTCGCCCGCTCCGCAAGGAACCGGCCGAAGGGAAATTCTCAGGGAGGTATTGCTATGAATTTCAAGAAACTGGGTCTGTTCGCCGCCGGCACGCTGTTCGGCACCGCCGGCATTAAAATCCTCACCAGCAAGGATGCCCGCAAGGTCTACACCGAGGCCACCGCCGCCGCTCTGCGTGCCAAGGACTGCGTGATGACCACCGTCACCGGCATCCAGGAGGGCGCCGGCGATATTCTGGCCGACGCCAAGGCCATCAACGAGCAGCGTGCCGCCGAGGCTGAGGCCGCCGTTGTGGAAGACGCCTCCGAAGAGGCGCAGCCCGCCGCCGAAGCTGCGGAATAACCGGACATCAGTGAAAAGCCGCCATTATCTGGCGGCTTTTCCTTCTTTCCTTTTGTTGGAGGCAAAAACAATGAAATGTACAATTCTCCACGAAGGCCCCGGGCGTCTTCGTGTCCATATGGCAGGCAGCAGAATGACCCTGCGTCAGGCGGACATTCTGGAGGCTTACCTGAAAAAGCAGGCCGGCACCCAATCCGCCCGGGTTTATGACCGCACCGGCGACGCCGTCGTCTGCTACACCGGCAGCCGGGAATCCGTGCTTCATGCGCTGGCGGTATTCTCCTACGAAAAGGCGGAGGAACTGGCGCCGGACCACAGTTCCCGGGAACTGAACCGGGAATTTGAGGACAGGCTGGTGTTCACCGTCCTGCGGCGGGCAGGCAGCAAGCTGTTCCTGCCTGCTGCCCTCCGGGCCGTCATTGCCGCTTTCCGCTCCGTCAGATACATCCGGGCGGGGCTGGAGGCTCTGCTCCACGGCCGCCTGTCCGTATCCGTGCTGGACGCCACCGCCGTCACCGTATCCATGGTGCGGGGGAATTTCGATACCGCCGGTTCCGTTATGTTCATGCTGGGGATTGGCGAAATTCTGGATGACTGGACTCACAAGAAGTCCGTGGCGGATCTGGCCGGCGCCATGTCCCTGAATGTGGACAAGGTCTGGATGAAGGTCAATGACACCGAGGTACTGGTGCCCATCGGGGATGTGAAGGCCGGGGACTGCATTGTAGTCCGCACCGGCGGCATGATTCCGCTGGACGGAAAGGTGACGGAAGGCGAAGCCACGGTGAATCAGGCATCCATCACCGGTGAGTCTCTCCCGGTGCCCAAAGGCCCCGGCGGCTGTGTCTATGCAGGCACGGTGGTGGAAGAGGGCGAATGCGTCATCCGGGTGGATCAGGCCGCCGGCGGCGGCCGGTATGACCGCATTGTGAAGATGATTGAGGAGTCCGAAAAGCTGAAATCCACGGCGGAGGACAAGGCCTCCCGGCTGGCGGATCGGCTGGTGCCCTATACCCTGGGCGGCACGGTACTGACGTATCTCCTGACCCGGAACACCATGAAGGCGCTGGCGGTTCTCATGGTGGACTTCTCCTGCGCATTGAAGCTGGCCATGCCCATTGCCGTGCTCTCCGCCATGCGGGAGAGCAGCGGGTATCATATTTCCGTCAAGGGCGGCCGGTTTATGGAGTCTGTGGCTGAGGCCGATACCGTGGTGTTTGACAAAACCGGCACGCTGACCTGCGCCACCCCTACCGTAGCCCAAGTTGTGACCTTTGACGGGTACAGTGCCAGTGAAATGCTGCGTCTGGCCGCCTGTCTGGAGGAGCACTATCCCCATTCCATGGCCAACGCTGTGGTGGCGGAAGCCCGGCGGTTGGGGCTGGATCACAAGGAATACCACTCTCAGGTGGAGTATGTGGTGGCTCACGGCATTTCCAGCTCCGTGGAGGACAAAAAGGTTATCATCGGCAGCGCCCACTTTGTCTTTGAGGACGAGGGCTGCATAATCCCGGAGGGCGAACAGGCGAAATTCGACGCGCTGCCGGAGGAATACTCCCATCTCTATCTGTGCATTGCGGGACGGCTGGCGGCAGTGATCTGCATTGTGGATCCCCTGCGGAAAGAGGCCAAAGCCGCCATCCGGGCGCTGCACGCCTGCGGCATCAGCAAAGTGGTCATGATGACCGGCGATAACCGCAAGACCGCGCAGGCCGTGGCCCGGGAGGTAGGCGTGGATCAGTTCTTTGCCGAGGTGCTTCCGGAGGACAAGGCCGCCTTTATCCGTCAGGAGAAGCAGGCAGGCCGGAAGGTCATTATGATTGGGGACGGCGTCAACGATACGCCGGCGCTGTCCGAAGCCGATGCCGGCATTGCCATCAACACCGGCTCCGCCATTGCCCGAGAGGTTTCCGACATCACCATTGCCTCGGAGGATCTCTTCGAACTGGTGACGCTGCGGCAGCTGAGTCAGGCGCTGATGAAGCGTATCCACCGGAACTACCGGCTGATTGTAGGCCTGAACTGCACGCTGATTGCCCTGGGGGTGGCAGGCGTCATCCAGCCCACCACCTCTGCCCTGCTGCACAACGCATCCACGCTGGGCATCAGTCTCCACAGCATGACCGACCTGCTGGAGGACAAGGACGCCCCTCGGCAGCTGCGGACATAAATCCCTTCCGGCAGCAATCCGGCCGGACTGCGGCTTTTCAATTCCCAGCCTTTATTTGTGGCTTTTCTTATAATACGCCTTGACATTTTTTTGCAAATCCATTATAATTGAAAAGCTGCATCCGGGTGTAGCGCAGTTGGTAGCGCGCTTGGTTCGGGACCAAGAGGCCGTGGGTTCAAATCCCGCCACTCGGACCATGCAGAGTGTCCTTATAGGATCTGAGTATCCTGTAATGGACACTCTGCTTTTTTATGTGA
>CAKUBJ010000052.1 GCA_934636905.1 uncultured Dysosmobacter sp.
ATTGACGTTTTCACGTCCACTCGCTTACGCGTACCATCATACGCGCCCCGATGGATAACGGGTGGGATTCCCGTCGGTTTCTACTTGGTCAGGCCGTTCGATCCGCCCTCCGGAGTCCATTCGCCAGCCGCCCCCTGTTCCGATCCCACCGCCCGGAACTCTCTGAAAGGTTGTGCCAACTGGGTACTGCTCTCCGTCATAGGTTTGCTGTGATTTTCTTGTTGTGCCGTATTATAGGCGCGGAATCGCCGGATGTCAACCCCCAGTCCGAAATTTTGCGGAATCGTCAAGAGGCGCCCGTTTTCTCACCGCCCGGTCTGGTTTTTCCTACAAAGTTTTCCGGAAATTTTCCGCGCCTCTGCCCGGGCTTCTCCGGAAGCCGACAAAGGCGGAGACGGCCGCAGAACTCCGCATCCGGCAGGCACCCGGGCAGGAAAAGCCCCTGCACCGGCGGTTTACCGCCGGCACAGGGGCTTCCGGGAGAGGGGTACGAAAAATCTATCGCCACGCCGCACCGGATGCGGCGGAATGGTTGGTCTGCCGCTTTGGGACTCCTCCCGGGCGGGCAGTGAGCCTGTGGGGTCTATCTGAAAGAATGGCTTTTTCTCTCGAATCGGCAGGCGGGACGGCAGCCCCTCTCTCAACTGCTGATAGAAAAAATATATACCCCAATTCTGAAATCCTCATGAAAAAGATGTAAACCATCCGTGAACGATTCAGTCATACCGCAATGCGTCAATGGGATTCAGATTGGCGGCTTTCCGGGCAGGCAGATAGCCGAAGACAATGCCGATGCCTGCCGACACGCCGAAGGCAACCGCCACCGCCGCCGCGCTGGGGCTGACGGTAATGGGGGTGTCCGGCATCAGGGCGGCAATCACCGTGGTGGCCGCAGAGGACAGCACATAGCCTAGCCCGATGCCCAGCACGCCGCCCAGCGCCGAGGTGGTGGCGGCCTCCATGACGAATTGCCGCAGGATGGCGCCCTCCTTGGCCCCCAGCGCCTTCCGGATGCCGATTTCCCGTGTCCGCTCCGTGACGGACACCAGCATGATGTTCATGATGCCGATGCCGCCCACCACCAGCGAAATGGCGGCGATGCCTGCCAGAATGTAGATCATCATGTTCACCATGGAGTTCATCTGCTCCACCATCTCCGCCATGGAGATAACGGTGTAGGCATCATCGTCGGAGAAAATGTCGTAGAGTTTGTTTTCCAGAAAGGTCTTGGCCTCGGAAATATTGTCCGTATCCTGTACGGTGATGGTGTAGCTGCCGATGGTGCCGGTAAAACTCAGCCGGGCGGCGGTGGAATAGGGGAGGAACACGCAGTCATCCGTGCCCCCCTCTTCCAGTTCGCTGTCCTTCTGCGCCATGACGCCCACCACGGTAAAGGTATTGCCGTTGACCTTCAGGGTCTGGCCTACGGCGCTTCCACCGAAATAGGCCATGTTCAGGTACTGGCCTACCACGCAGACCTTCTTCCGCCCCTCCATGTCCACATAGTCCAGCCCCCGCCCCTGTGCGACGGTATAGCCCTTCATGTCAAAATAGTCCTCGCTGACACCGGTAATGGAAGAGGAGGACACGGTGTCACTGCCGATCTTCACCTGGCCTGCCATGGTGACGGTGGGGGAAATCTGCTTGTAGAGGTCCTGATTTTCCTCCACCAGCGCATACATCTGCTCCTCCGACACATTGCGGGAGGAGCCCCGGCCCAGAATCTGCACCGTCAGGGAGTCGGTACCCATGTCAGCGAAACTCTCCTCAATGTAGCCCTGCATTCCGTTGCCAAGCCCCACGATGACAATGACGGCGCACACGCCGATGATGATGCCCAGCATGGTCAAAAGGGTACGGATCTTGCTGCTGAGGATGTTCCTGATGGCCATCTGGAAGGTTTCCAGCAGACTCATGCTCCCGCCCCCTCTCCGGCAAGACCAGGCGACACCACGGCTCTGGGGTCATGGGCGTCACCGTCATAGATCACATGGCCGTCCTCCAGCCGGATGATCCGCTGGGCCTGCACCGCAATGGAGTTGTCATGGGTGATGAGGACTACCGTGTTTCCGGTAGCGTGGAGATTTTTCAGCATTTCCAGAACCTCCCGGCCGGTGTGGGAATCCAGTGCGCCGGTAGGCTCGTCGGCTAAGATCACCGCCGGATCTCCCGCCAGCGCCCGGGCGATGGACACCCGCTGCTGCTGGCCGCCGGAGAGCTGGTTGGGCTTGTGCTTCAGCTTGTCCCCCAGCCCCACCAGTTCCAACGCCAGTCTGGCCCGCTGGCGGCGCTCCGCCTTGGATACCCCGGCGTACATCAAAGGGACTTCGACATTTTCCTGCAAGTTCAGCTTGGGCAGGAGGTTATACTGCTGAAAAATGAAGCCCAGCATCTTGTTGCGGATCTCCGCCAGCTGATTCCGATTCATCTGACCCACGTCCTGCCCGTCCAGCAGGTAGGTGCCGGAGGTGGGGACATCCAGACAGCCGATGATGTTCATGCAGGTGGATTTGCCGCTGCCGGACTGCCCTACAATGGCCACAAACTCCCCTTTTTGAATCTGAAAGGAGATGTTGTCCGCCGCCTTTACCGTGGTGTCTCCCATCTGGTAGTACTTGCAGACGGACTGAAATTCAATAAGGGCGCTCATTTCAGAAGCCTCCTCCCGGGCCGCCGGAAGGCATTCCACCGCTGGGCATTCCGCCGCCTCCGCCGGGCATCCCGCCGCCCATATCACCGCCGGGCATTCCACCCATCATGAAGCCGGAACTGTCGGAAGCCGTCCGCAGGCAGGCCACGGTATCCCCCTCCTGCAGGCCGGAGGTGATTTCAATATAGCTGTCGTCACTGATGCCGGTTTCCACCTGCACATAGACATAGCCCTCCGGCGCCTCCTGCTCCAGTGCGTTGGCGGCGCTGGGAGAGTCGGAAGTAATCAGAACGGTATTGCCCCGGTTTACCGCCGTGCCGGGAATGGCCAGCACATCGTCGGCGGAGGTGAGTACAATCTCCGCGTCCACGTTCATGCCGGGGCGCAGTCCCTCGGTGTCGTCAATGCGGACGGTGACGGGGTAGGTGGTGGTGCCGCCGGAGGTGGTGCCCACCACGGAAACCTTGGTGACCACGCCGGTGAAGGTCTGCCCCTCCTTGGCGTCGGAGGTGATGTTCACCATCTGCCCCACCTCCACGTTGTCGATGTCCAGTTCGTCGATGTTCAGGGTCATCTGCAGATAGCTGAGGTCGTAGATGATGCACAGGGTGCTGTTGGAATTGCTGCCGGTGCCCACATTGTCCCCAGCCTTCACCGTCTTTTCCACCACGGTACCGGTGATGGGAGAGGTGATGCGGTAGTCGTCCAGCCGCTCCTGTGCATTTTCCAGACTGGTTTTCGCATTTTCAATCTGGTTGTCCACACTGTCACCGGTGATGGTGCAGATGCGCTGGCCGTTGGACACGCTGTCACCGGGCATCAGGGTCAGGCCGCTGACCTTGCCGGAGGCGCTGGCGGTAATGGTGGAGCCGGTGCCGATTTTCACGGTAGTCTGACCGTAGCTGGTGTAATTGCCAATGGTGGCGCTGGCGGTGCAGTCTCCGGTGACCAGACCGGGATTGGCGGCCTTGACCCGGACGGTGGTCATCTTCATGCCGGTGTCGTTGGCCATGGAACTGCCGCCCACCTGTGCCACGGTGCCGTCGATATAGCCGGCATAGCCGGTGATATAGATTCTGGCGGACTGTCCCACATAGAAGTCGCCGTCATTGGCGTAGGAGAACTGAAAATCGATGGTCAGGTCATTGCTGGCGCTGATTTTCAGCAGTTCCGTTCCCGCGTTGACGGCGTCGCCGTTGCTGACGTACACCTCACTGACGGTGCCGCTGATGTCCGCAGTGGGATATTTGGCCTTCAGTGCCTGTGAGTAGCTGGTCTGCGCCTGACTCTCCGTGGTGGAGACGTCCGAGGAGTCGATGGTGTAGAGCAGCTGGTCTTTCTCCACCATGTCCCCCTCCTCAAAGGCATCGCTGAGTACCTCGCCGGACACCAGCGTGGTGACGGTGTAGGAATCCGCCGGCTGCAAGGTACCGCTGCCTGTCAGGGAGTTGGTGATGCTGCGCTTTTCCACGCTGGCCGTGGTGTAGGAGGTTTCCGCCTTGGCGGCCTTGGCCTTGGTGCGGCTCATAAAGGCGGCAGCCCCGCCGATGACGGCCACAGCCAGCACGCACAGTACGATCCACTTTCTGCTTTTCTTTCCGGTCAATAGCTTTTTCAGCTTCCCCGTGGACTTCTGCGGGGTTTGGGTGTTTATTTCTGCCATATCGTTCATCCTTTCCTGCGCCCCTGTTCCCAGGAGCGAATTTTCAGTTTGCAGTTTCCAAAGTAACACCCCATGCTGAACCGGCGCTGAAAAAAAGAGAAACTTTTCTGAAAAAATTTCCATTGTTTTCAGCTTCACTTCAGAAAAAAGGATTATGGTAAGAAAAAACGAACCGAGGAGCGGCCTATGAAGGTACTGGTCATTGAAGACGAAAAACTGGTGGCGGAGTCCATCCGCGCCATTCTGGAACACAAGGGTTTTGACGTGGAAACGGTGTACGACGGCGAAGCGGGCACGGAATACGCGGAACTGGGCATCTATGACCTGCTGATTCTGGACGTGATGATGCCGAAAATGGACGGCTTTCAGGTGGCCCGGCAGGTGCGGGCAGACCGCTGCAATACGCCTATCCTGATGCTCACCGCCCGGTCGGACATTGAGGACAGGATTCAGGGACTGAACGCCGGAGCGGACTACTACCTCACCAAACCCTTTGACTCCCGGGAACTGCTGGCCTGCGTCAACGCGCTGCTGCGGCGGCAGGGGGATCAGGTGGATGAACTGCGGATGGGCAACACGGCGCTGGATCTGGCCTCCTGCACGCTGGTGTGCGGGGAAAACAGTGTCCGGCTCTCCGCCCGGGAGTTTGACGTGATGCGCTTCCTGCTGCAAAGCCGTGGCCGGGTGCTGTCCAAGGAGATGATTCTGGCCCGGGTGTGGGGGTACGACTCCAACGCCGTGGAAAACCATGTGGAGGTCTATGTGGGCTTCCTGCGGAAAAAACTCCAGAGCATCGGCTCCGACGTGAAGATTGAAGCCATCCGCCGGCTGGGCTACCATCTGGAGGTGGAGCTATGATCCGGAAGCTGCGGCTGAAGTTCATCTGCGTCAACATGGTTATCGTCACCGTGATGCTCACCGGCATTTTCGTACTGGTCTACCACTTTACCCGGACAAATCTGGAAACCCAGAGCGCCGCCGTTCTTCAGGCCGCAGTGGAGGAGCCCTTCCGCCCCAACCGCCCCGACAGCCCGCCTCAGGAGATGCAGCTGCCCTTTTTTGTGCTGGAGCGGGATGAGGACGGCAGCCTCACCGCCGGCGGAGGCGGATACTATGACCTGTCGGACGAAGAACTTCTGGAAGCCCTTGCCTCCGCAGTGGAGGCGGGCGGGGAACGCATGGGCGTCCTGCGGGAATACGGCCTGCGGTACTGCCGCAGGGTAACGCCCCGGGGGGAGCGCATTGCCTTTGCCGATATGTCCGGTGAGCACTTTGTCCTGACCCATCTGGTCAGAACCTGCGGCGGAATCGGCCTTTTGTGCTTCGCGGCCTTTCTCCTGATCAGCTGGCTGCTGGCCCGGTGGGCGGTAAAGCCGGTGGAAACGGCGTGGCAGCAGCAGAAGCAGTTTGTGGCGGACGCCTCCCATGAACTGAAAACCCCTCTGACGGTCATCATGACCAATGCCGAACTGCTGAACAGCCCGGACTTTGACGAGGCGCACCGCAGCCAGTTCGCCGCCCATATCCTCACCATGTCCCGCCAGATGCGGCAGCTGATTGAGGAGATGCTGGATCTGGCCCGGACGGACAGCGGGCAGGAAACCATTGTCCTCTCTCAGGTGGATCTCAGCCGACTGGTCAGCGACGCGGTGCTGCCCTTTGAGCCGGTTTTTTTCGAGGCAGGGCTGACGCTTACTACCGACATCCGGCCTGGCATCACCGTGCGGGGCAGTCAGCATCACCTGCGGCAGACGGCGGACATTCTGCTGGACAATGCCCGAAAGTATGCCGACGCCCCCGGCGAGGTGACGGTCAGCCTCACCCGGCAGGGCAGCCGCTGCCGCCTCAGCGTGTCCAATCCCGGCGCCGGACTTTCCCGGGAGGAACTCAAAAACATCTTCAAGCGGTTCTACCGTGCCGATGCCGCCCACACCCGGCGGGGCAGCTACGGTCTGGGGCTTTCCATTGCTCAAAACATCGTCCTGCGGCATCACGGGAAAATCTGGGCAGAGAGCAAAAACGGCCGGAACACGTTTTTTGTGGAACTGCCGGTGAAATAAGCCCTTTCCGTTTTGACCATATCTTCAAGAAATACTACGCGCAAAGTGCCGATCAGGACGATCTGATCTCCATTGGAACCATCGGGCTGATTAAAGGAGTTTCCAGCTTCGACCCGGCCAAAGGCGCCCGCCTGGCCACCTACGCGGCCAGATGTATAGAAAATGATATACTATCATAGCGGAACAAACGGCGGTTGAGGTGGCGGAACGGGTGTCTTTTGAGGCAAAATGGCGCCTGCTGGCGAGAGTGGGAGTCCATTGCTATATTTTGATTTCCAATGTATCGGGTGCGGTAAAAGTAGCCCCGCTGCAAATTCTTCAGTTTCCAGTGGTGCTGCCGCACAATTTTCAGGACGCGGAAAAGTTCAATTTGCAGTTCTCAGACTTCTCAGAAATCACTGAAACAGCGGACAAGCTGCGCTGGCTTCGATACCAGAAAGGCCTGCGGCAGAGAGATGTAGCTGACTACGCCGGTATATACCGAAGTACTTATATTCATTATGAAGAATATGGAAAGGACTTTTACTCTCCGAAGCACATGGAGAAAATCGCGCAGCTTTTCGAGGTTCCAGTCGAAAGACTTCTGGATGACTACAATCTCTT
>CAKUBJ010000053.1 GCA_934636905.1 uncultured Dysosmobacter sp.
GAGTCCTCCACGCCCTTGAAGCAGTCGTGCTCCTCCCACATCTGATAGATGCGGGACTCCACCTGCTGGGGCTCATAAACCTTGGGCAGTTCTCTGTTCATGTTGATTCTCCTATCTGAAAAATTGCTTATCTGAGTTTCTTTACGGGTTTCCCGGTCTTTTCCGTCAGGAAGTCCGGGAAGGCTTCCGGACTGCCTGCGGTCATGGCGGCCTGGGGCAGGATATATGCGTGGCGCTTATCCAGAAACAGCAGCCAGTACCCTTTGCAAACATATATCTCCGTAACCGCGCTGTAAGGGCAGGCCTCCCGGAGGGTTTTGGTTTCCTCCGTCATACCGTCCTCATTCAGGCACATCAGGATGCCGCCGGTGTTCTGAAGGTTCCGCCGCCGGCTTCCCCAGGCGGCCAGATAATCCTCAAACAGCGCCAGCGCAAGAAGCAGCGTGCCCATAAAGAGAGGCCATCCTACCAGCACCCACAAGGGCGTTTCCCCCACATAGCCGCCGTCCAGCCATGAAAGGGCAGAGAGCACCATGCTGCCGCCAAACAGAATCATGACCAGCCGGAACAGACGGCTGAACCAGCAGCGAAGGCGGCTTTTCCGCCGATACACCCGGCAGAGCACCAGCATATCCCGGAAGGAATACCCCTCCGGCAGTTCAAAGCGAAATTCCATATACGACCTCCGAAAAAAATGCCCCGAGCCATACGGCTCAGGGCGAACAAAAGTCCGTGGTACCACCTGAATTTCACGCGGAAAGGCGCGACGCTCGGCGTCTGTAACGGGACGTCCCGTCCGGCTTACTGCATTTCGGCACGGCCGCTCCGCGGCGACTTCGCTGCCTGACCGGAAGGGCTTGCACCGTCCGCCCTCTCTCTTCACCGTCACCTTCAGCTACTGCTCCGCTTCCCAGCGTTTAATCGGGTGCATTATACCATGCTTTCCGTGCCTTGTCAAACTTTTCATCTGGAAAATCCCTCAGGAAAGCCGCAGGATTTCCTTTTTCAGCCGCTGGATAATCCGCTTTTCCAACCGGGAGATGTAACTCTGGGAAATCCCCAGCCGGTCAGCCACCTCCTTCTGGGTCTGCTCCTTCTTCCCTCCCAGTCCGAAGCGCAGGGTGATAATCTCCCGCTCCCGGGGACTGAGGGTGTCCAGCGCCGCCGACAGCAGGGAGAGATCCACGTCCTCCTCCAGCGGGCGCATCACCACGTCCGCCTCCGTGCCCAGCACGTCGGAGAGCAGCAGTTCATTGCCGTCATAATCCGTGTTCAGCGGCTCGTCAAAGGACACCTCCGCCTTGCGGCCGGCGTTCTTCCGCAGGTACATCAAAATCTCGTTTTCAATGCAGCGGGAGGCGTAGGTAGCCAGCTTGATGTTCTTTTCCGCCCGGTAGGTGCCCACGGCCTTAATCAGTCCAATGGTGCCGATGGAAATGAGATCCTCAATGTGGATGCCGGTGTTTTCAAACCGCCGGGCAATGTACACCACCAGCCGCAGATTATGTTCAATCAGTTCCTGCCGGGCGTCTTCCTCCTCCAGCCGGTTCAGCAGTTCCGCCTCCCGCTCCCGGCTCAGGGGCGGCGGCAGGGTGTCGCTGCCCCCGATGTAGTGAATCTCCGCCTGCCGCAGCAATCCCAGACGCGTCAGCAAATTCCGCAGCCAGTTCCACATGGTGTTTCCTCCCTTCCCCGCCCCAGAGGGCGGTATACCCGCCGCCAAGTTCCGTTTCCGTCAGGGCGATGCGAAGCCCCTGCCGGCACTCGTCGTCAATCACCGCCCAGTCACTCCGCACGCTGAGCAGAAGGCTGCTGCCGGATGCCGTCCGCACCGGAAGCAGCTGGGGACACAGTTCCGGGAACCGACGCCGCAGCAGCGGCAGCGCCTCGGCAGGGCAGCACTTCCCCGTCTCCGGGGGCAGCTGGGGGAAGCAGCGGCGCTCCACCGTCAGCACCGGGTTCCCGGCGGCGTCCCGCAGGCCGTGCCCAGTGTCCCGGAGAGCCGTCAGCGCCGTGGTGCGTCCCAGCAGCGACACCCGGACGGGGATTCGCTCCCCCCGCAGGCCGTGGGCTGCCGCCGCCCGGAAAATTACCGCCATCAGCAGGTAGATGCCCGTTGCCGAAACCAGCAGAACCCCGCCGTTGATGTCGGTGTAGAACACCCCCCGGGCGTTGGGGATGCTCTGCCCTGCCAGCAGTCCCAGTGCCAGAACCATCCCCGCCAGCACGCAGGCAACGGCAAAGGTCAGCAGCGTCAGCCGCCAGAAATGCCGTTCACCGCCGAAGGCCAGCAGCGCCAGCAGCACGCCGGCCGCCGCCTTCACCGGAAGTGCAGCCAGAAAGCCCCATCCCGGCAGGAACACCGCCGCAGCGTAAAGCCCTCCCAGAATGCCGCAGAGGGCATAGCGCTTCCGCCGCAGAGGAATCCCCGCCAGACGGGCCGCCGCCAGCACCAGCAGATAATCCAGCAGGGCGTTGAACAGAAACACGCTGTCCAGATAGATTACCGTCACCGCCCTCCCCCCTTTCAGGAAGATTATAGCCTGCCGGGACGGGAAAAAAGGTCGCAAACGGACAGGCCGCAGGGAAAACCGTGCCGGTGCGGCTTCCACCCGCCGTCTCTTATGAAGCGGACGTTCCGGCGCCGCAAAAATTCACGAAAACCACTTGAAAACGCCGGGTTTTGTGCTATGATGAGGCCGGAAATTGAAATCAGGCGCGGATACGCGCAGAAAGCCGGGATTACTTTGCTGGAATTTTTGGAACAGGAACAAATCAGCCCCAGCCTGCTGGATGACATCCGGGATTACCGGAGCCGTTACCCCGCCGAAGGGGACATGGCGTGCCGGGTGCCGAAGCCCCGATACCGCTATTACGGGAAAGAGGTCTGGGAAGCGGCCATTGCCGCCCTCCTCTGCGGGGAAAACCTGCTGCTGGCAGGCAGCAAGGCCACGGGAAAAAACGTGCTGGCGGAAAATCTGGCCATGGTGTTCGGCCGCCCCTGCTGGGACGTCTCCTTCCATGTGAACATGGACGCCGCCAGCCTCATCGGCATGGACACCTTTGAAAACGGGCAGGTCACCTTCCGCCCCGGCCCGGTGTATCTCTGCGCCCTGAACGGCGGCTTCGGCATCCTTGACGAAATCAATATGGCCAAAAACGAGGCGCTGGCCGTGCTCCACGCCGCGCTGGACTTCCGCCGCGCCATGGACGTCCCCGGCTACAGCCGCGTGGACATCTCCCCTGCCGCCCGGTTTATCGGCACCATGAACTACGGCTACGCCGGCACCCGGGAACTGAACGAGGCGCTTACCAGCCGGTTTGTGGTCATTCAGATGCCGCCGATTGACGGCGCCGGGCTGGAGCGGCTGCTGGGAGACGAATTTCCCACGCTGGAGCGGAAGTACCGGGGGCAGTTCGTTCAGCTGTTTCTGGATTTGCAGAAGAAATGTGAAAGCGCGGAAATCTCCGCCAAGGCGCTGGATCTGCGGGGTCTGCTGGATGCCCTGCGGCTGATCCGCCGGGGGGTGTCCGCCGGTACGGCGCTGGACATGGGCATCACCAACAAGGCCTTTGACAGCTACGAGCAGAGCCTGATCCGGGACGTCATCACCGCCCGGATCCCCGCCAAGCTGGATGCCGGCCGCCTGTTTACCGATTGATATGGCCGAAATCTTCAGTGCCCGGCAGCGCCGGGCCGCCAATCTTGTCTGGACTGCCTGCGGGGATTACCAATTTGAGCCGCAGTTTCTGGCCATGCAGCCTGACGGACAGCCGGATTTCTATATGAACTGCGTCATCGGTCTGGTTCACAAATGGTTCGGAGATGAGATGCCGCGGCGCCTGTTTGCCGCCTGGGCCGGAGATGCCCGCCAGAGCGTTTACGACGACCTTGCCTGGCTGGCGCTGGAAAACGCCGTGTATGAAAAGGAACTGCCGGAGCGTCCGGCGCTGGAAGGCCTGCGCCGTGCCCACGCGGAGGCCTTTTTCGCCTCGGAATACCAACTTTCCCGGCAGGAGTGGATGGAGAAAAACCAGCTGGTCTACGCCATGCAGTCCGCCAGATGGAAAGCCGTGCTGGGGCAGAAGCCGCCCCTGCTGACGCCCCGGGAAAAAGGGCTGTCGGATGCGCTGGCCTGTCCGGGGACGGCAGACGGCGACGCGCTGGAGGCCGCCGTGCTGGCCGCCTTCCGGAACTATTTGCAGTTTGACGGCACGGCACACGCCAAAAAGCCCCATGTGTTCCACTTCGGTGACCAATGGGCGCCCCTTCTGACCAAGCTGTTCACCACGGAGATGGTTCGCACCGATGACCTGGCCATCGGCCGCTCCGGCACCCCGGGGGAAAACGGCATGGTGCGTGCCTCCAATGCTCTGCGTGCCCGCCTCAGCAGCAACCAGCGGCAGCAGGAGGATCGGGATTATGTGGAAAGCTGCTTCGGGCGCAGCCTCTTTTCTCCCCGGGAACTGGCTTTGATGGAGCAGCGGGACTGCACCGGCAATCACCTTGGCTGCCACCTCTGGTTCAGCGATGGCAGCCCCGTGCCGGGAAAGGCCGTCTCCGCCGATGCCCGGCGGCTTTTTGAACAGGCCGGAGAACAGGCCAAACGGAACCGCGCCGCTTTTACCCGGAATCACGACCTCTATCAGAATGCCATTCTGCGCCTGACGGAGCAAATCCGGAACTGTATGCTGATTCATCAGCAGCCGGAGTCCGTCACCGCCCGGCAGGGCCGGCTGGACAGCCGCCGGGTCTGGCGGGAGCCGGTGCTGAGAGACAGCCGGGTCTTTCTCCGCAGCGACGAGGAAAGCCGCCCTGGCTTCACGGTGGATCTGATGCTGGACGGCTCCGCCTCCCGCCTCCACTGTCAGGAAATCATTGCCGCCCAGGGATATATTCTGGCGAAAAGCCTTGTCAGCTGCGGGATTCCCGTGCGGGTCACCAGCTTTTGCAGCCTGCGGGGCTATACGGTGCTGCGGGTGCTGAAGGATTTCCGCAGGAACGACCTCGGGAACGTGTTTGATTACTTTGCCGCCGGCTGGAACCGGGACGGTCTGGCTCTGCGGGCCATGGGAGAACTGATGAAATCGGCGCCGGCAGACAGGCACCTGCTGATTCTGCTGACGGACGCCAGCCCTGACGACAGCCATAAAATCCTTCCCAGCGGCAAGGTGCCCCTCAGCCGGAACTACGACGGGCAGGCAGGCGTGGACGACACTGCGGCGGAAGTCCGTGCCCTGCGGCAGCGGGGCATCCGGACGGCGGCGGTATTCATGGGGGAAACCGCCGCCGTTCCCGCGGCCAATGCCATCTACGGCCGGGATCTGGCCCGGATCCGCCGGATGGATCAGCTGGCCGCCGCGGCAGGCCGCCTTATTCAGGACGAAATCCGGGAGCTGTCCGGCTGAGCCGCTGCGGCTTCCGGCAGCATCTGCCAAAAAAGGCAGGCCGCCCTTGAATTTCCGCCGTGTATCCCATATAATGAGCATATTGCTGCCGGATGCGCCGGCGCACGCCGGGCGGCGCATCACGTGCTGCCTTCAATCCACAAAAGGAGTGCCGCTCTATGATTTTTGGTACTGCACTGATCTCCGGCAGCCTGCTGGCCGGATACTTTCTGGGAGAATGCCTTGGGCGCATCTGCGGAATCGGAAACGACGTGGGCGGCGTCGGATTTGCCATGATCCTCCTTCTGCTGACAACATCCTATCTCAAAAAGCGCCGGCTCTGGCGCCCCGAAATGGACACCGGAATCCGCTACTGGAGCGGGATGTACATCCCGGTGGTGGTGGCCATGTCCGCCTCCCAGAACGTGTTCTCCGCTCTGGGGCAGGGGTTTCTTGCGATTCTGGCAGGCGCCGGCGCGGTGTTTGCCGTGTTCCTGATTCTCTTCCTGCTGTCCAAAGCCGACATTCTGGGAAGTGAGGAGGGCTAAGCCATGCATATTTTGGCGGAACTGATTGAAAAAAACAGTCTGGTTATGTCCTTCCTTTTTGTGGGGATCATCCTGCTGATCTCGGATCTGCTGGCAAAGCACCTGTTCAGAGGGCGTCTGCGCCCGTCGGCCATTGCCATATTTATTGCGCTGGCAGCCGCGTATATCGGCGGCCGGCTTACCGGCGGTCAGAAGGGGATTTCCGATCTTGCCCTGTTTTCCGGCGTCGGCCTTCTGGGCAGTTCCATGTTCCGGGATTTTACCATCGTTTCCACCGCTTTCGGCGCGGATCTGAAGGAGTTGAAGCGCTGCGGCAAAGCCGGCGTCATTGCCCTGATCGGCGGCGTGGCACTTTCCTACTGCATCGGGATGCTGCTGTCCGTTATCTGGGGATACCGGGATGCCCGGGAAATCGCCGTGATTGCCTCCGGCACCGTGACGTTTATTGTGGGGCCGGTCACTGCGTCTGCGCTGGGCATCACGTCGGATGTGGTCGCCATCTCCATTGCCGCCGGCGTGGTCAAATCCATTGTGATTATGGTGGCAACCCCACTGATTGCCGGCCGCGTCGGCCTGACCACCCCGAAAGCCGCCATGATTTACGGCGCCATGATGGGCAGCACCAGCGGTGTGTCCGCAGGTCTGGCCGCCACGGACCAGCGGCTTGTCCCCTACGGCGCCATGATGGCAACCTTTTACATGGGAACCGGCTGCCTGCTCTGCCCTACGGTTCTTTACGGACTTACACAGATTCTGTTCCGCTGAAACCGTATGCCGGCCTTCACCAAGGCGTGTGCGCCGCCCTGCCGGACGGAGAGAAATCCATAAAGAGAAGCCGGAGCCATTTTGGCTCCGGCTTCTTTTTGAATGCGTCTCTTTTACCATCGATTGACAAGGGCAGACACGGTTTTGACGGGCAGAAATGTCCCCATACCGCGTCAAGCCCCTTGAGAAT
>CAKUBJ010000054.1 GCA_934636905.1 uncultured Dysosmobacter sp.
CTCCATGACCTGAAGGAAGTGGCGGAGTACACCGGTCTGGACGGCTGCCGGATGCGCTGCGGCTTCCACTTTGACTATCAGGGTATGGAACTGACCTACCACAAAACCCTGCCCTATTCCACCATTGTGGAAACCGACCCGGCAGACGGCGTCACCTACGACATCCTCTACGATATCCTCATCAAGCAGAACGGTGACATCCACTCCGACTGGACCGGCGTGATGATGGACGTGCCCGCCTATGAAAAGGTGGTTTTTGAGCCTTACGACCTGAAATGGCTGGAGGGTGCTCAGCGTGTCGAAAAAGAATTTTCTCCCCGCTGAGCCAGTTTTCAGAACTTTATAAAGTTCTGAAAACAGTAGATTTGAATGGCGCAGGGAAACAGCCGAAGCGCTGCCAGCGGCAGAAGAAGCGAGGCTGTTTCGAAGAAGCGGCACGATTTGCGGCACAATGGGCGCAAATCGTAATGCCGCGACGGTGCATCCCTTCTTGGGTTATCTCCGCGCCAAGTGCCGCCGCTTTGCGGCGGTTGCGCTCCGAAACGCGCCTGCGGGCGCAGTCTCGCGCACACCCTTCCTTACCATTGCGGAAGACTCACAATAATTTCGGCGCCCGGGAGCATTGCTCCCGGGCGCTTGTCTTGTCGGAAAATACGGAAGTCCTGCACGGCAGAAGTAAACGGTTACAAATTGTAATTTTCGTATCAGATGCAGCAAGAATCAGGAGCCGGTTTTTTGGCAAATTTCGCGGGATGTGGGAGATGCAAAACGGAGGCGGCGGTAAAAACTTGACAAAAGTGGGAGATAGGGGTATACTTAGTCCCAGTTTTGTATAAATTACAAAAGTAACAAAACGGTAACGGCGCCTTTGGGCGCTGTCAGGAGGTCTTGTATTTTGCGACATTTACACACCCACAAAACGGTATGGCTGTGCCGTTGCCTGACCCTGATACTGCTGCTGAATGTCACGGCAGCCGGAGTTACGGGCTGGGCGCGGGCGCTGTATCTGTTCAGCGGTGACGACGGCTCCGCTCCGCTGGACGAAAGTCATACAGGCATTGAATCCACTCTTTTGTATCTGGAAAGCGGCAAAAGCGGTGAGAACGCCATGCTGACGGCAGGCACGCTGGTTACGGTGCGCCGGGGCGGGGAAACCATCACCGCCACTGCCCAGCAGGAAACGGTCAAGGCGTTTTTGCAGCGGATGGACATCATCCCCGGCTCCCGGGAGATGGTGGGCATTGAACTGATGGAAAACAGCGTCACCCTGATTGTTTCCGACCATCTTACGGTTTACGAGCGGGTGACGGAAACGGCGCCCTATCAGACCGTCTACCGGGAAACCCAGTCCCTGCCGGAGGGGCAGGAGCAGGTGGTTCGCCCCGGGCGGGAGGGGCAGCGCACCGCCATTTATGAGCAGACATGGGTCAGCGGAGAACTGGTTTCCAGTCAGTATGTGGAGGAGATTTCCTCCACCGCCGTAGATGAGATTGTGGAACGGGGCACCGCCATGACCACCGTGGCGGAAGGCGACGCGGTGGTGGACGTCACCACCAATGCCGACGGCTCCGGCTATCTCACCTTCGCCTCCGGCGGCACCATGAAGTTCAGCAAGGCCGTCACCGTCACCGCCACCGCCTATACCGCGGGGTATGACGGCGTAGGCTATACCACCGCCACCGGCACCTTCGTCCACGAGGGTGTGGCGGCAGTGGATAAGAGGGTCTTCCCTCTTGGCTCCAAACTGTATGTCATGGCGAAAGGGCTGGAATACGGCTATACCAGCGCGGAGGACACCGGCATGAAGGGGCCGAAGATTGACCTGTATATGGATACCTATCAGGAGTGTATCCAGTTCGGCCGCCGCACTGCCACGGTTTACCTGCTGGAAAGCTGAACGGAATCGAATAACAAAACCGCCCCGGCGTCCAGATGGATGCCGGGGCGGTTCGTATATACGGGATGCAGTTTTGCCGGGGATGCCGGGCTTTATTTCAGCCGACTGCGGATTTTTGCCTTGACCTCCGGGGAGAGGAGTTTGCCCGCTGCCCGCACCGGCAGACTGGGAAGCCGGAGGAAGCGCCTGCGCACTTCTTCAAACGGCTCCACGGCGTAGCTGGCGAAAAACGCCGCGCGATCCGCCGCCGGGGCAATGGGGGATGCCAGACGGGGATTCCCCGCTACGGCTCGCTCCACCGGGAAGGGGCGGCATTCCAGATTCAGCCGGTCAAAGAGGTAGCTTCCGTGGGGGGTGTTCACCAGCAGGAGGCTGATTCCTGCGTGCTGCTGCTCCGGAAGTTCCTCCGGCCCCAGCCCCCAGAGATCCCCAAGGGTGAAGTCCCCGGGGCGGTTCAGGTTGGTGTACCGGCAGTCATGGCAGCTCTGCCGCAGGAACAGCGCCCGGCCAAAGGCCCGGCCGAACCCCGTGGAGAACAGCGGTGCGGAGTCCACGGTGCCGTCCTCGTAGACCGTGGTGAAGTGGCTGTTTTTCCAGCCCTCCACCTTGTTACGGAAGCGTACCGCCGTCAGTTCCCGGTGCTTTTTCTGCTCAATGCTCCGGGCAATGTCCTCCCACACGCCGGGAGAGGGGACGCCGTGGCACACAAGGTCGCAGGTGGTGAGATTCTCCGGGCGGCAGCCCAGGAAGCGGTACAGCCCGTCCACCTGACAGGGGGTGCCGGAGAACAGCACCGGCCGGGTCTTCAGGGCTTCCCGGATTTCCCGGAACACGCCGTTCAGGTCGCTCTGGACGTACTTGGCGCCCCGCAGCCGCCACAAATCCTCCTTCCGGAAGCAGGCGATGTGGCGCAGGTGCTGATGGCCGTCCATAGCGGCGCCGTACACCACGCCGCCGCCCTCCAGCACATACTCCGCAATGGCGGTAAAGGCGCCGCCGGAGGTGGAGTCCCTGCGGACGGCGTCGTCCCGGTTCCAGGCGGCAAAGGCGGCAGGCAGGTGCCCTGCCGGTTCCCGCTCCCGGAGGATGGGGCAGATACGGGTGCAGCGTCCGCAGTGGACGCATGCCTCCGGATTGACGGAGGGAAATTCAAAGCCGGTCTTATCCCGCACCATGGCAATGGCGTCGTGGGGACAGCCTGCGGCGCAGGCGGTGCAGCCGGTGCAGCGGCTCCGCTCCGCCAGCTTGGGGGCAAAGTCCCGGGCTTTCGGATGTTCCGGCTGGAAGGGGCGGTTTTCCAGCGCCGATTGCAGGTAATTCAGGGAGTCCTGCCGGGCGGCAGTAAGGGCCTCTTCCACGGCTGCCCAGTCAACAGGCGCCGTCAGTTCCGCCGTGCAGCCTCTTCCGATGACCCGGTTATCAAGCCCCAGCCGGCCAAGGAGGCTCACCGTCCGGGAGCGCTCCGGCGCCGCCAGTTCCGCCGGGGAAACCGTGGTGAAGAAGGGGCGGTGGAACTGGACGGAAAACACCGTGCCGTGGAAGGAATTGGTGACGACAAAGGCGGCGTTCCGGAACAAATCCAGAAATTCCGCCGGGCCGGCATCCAGAATCTGCCGGGCTTTGGGATGCACCTTCTGCCGGATGCCGCACAGCTGCACCACCGGCAGTCCCGTTTCCCGGCTGAGCCGGTCAAGATACGGCGTCAGGGCGCCGGGGCGGCTGATGCAGTAGCAGAGAATATACCCGCCGGAGGGGTAGTCCGCCGGGTGGTCTGCCATGGAGGCCCACTGCTCCGCCGTCAGCAGCAGCGTGGGGTCCAGCACCACCGGCACCTCCTGTCCGGTGATGTCCCGGACAATTTCCTGCCCCCGGGTTTCCCGCACGGAGATGTGGGAAAAGCCCTCCAGATACCCCTTCAGTTCCTCCCGCATCCCCTCCGGGACGGCGGGGATGCCGAAGGACGGCGCATAGGCGATGCGGCGTCTGTGGGAAAAGCTGCCGAAAAACACCGGGTCAAAGCGCCCGTCCGGGAAGATTTTGGGATTCCATATCTGGTCACTGCCGGAAACGATGAGGTCGTAGGGCAGCGGCTCCCGCGTCAGCGCGTCAAAGTTCTCAAAGCGGCGGGGCGAAATCCGCAGGTGCTCCCGGCTGAACTGCTCAAACCGCTGATACCGGCGGCTCAGCGCCGGATAGTGCAGGGCGGTGTGGGCATCGTGGGCGGCGGAACCGAGGCCGGTGGGACGGCGGAACAGCGCATTGTCCTGATTGACGAAGTAGTCAATGATCTCGCAGTCCCAGCCGAAGTGCTCCACGGCCCGCTCCGTAGCCGCGGCCTGCAGCAGGGCGCCGTAATGATGGATATGATAAAAGGTAACAAGTCCCGCTTTCAATCAACAGACTTCCTTTCCGCAGTGCGGCCTTATTTCAGATCCGGAATCATGTTCTCCGGCGTTAGCAGATCGTCCTCAGAGATCCACGCTTCCACGGGAACCACCTCAAATTCCGTTTCCGTCCGGCGGATGACCACCCGTTCCAGACCGGCGTTGATAATCATGCGGCGGCACATCAGGCAGGAGGTGGCATCGTTCAGCAGTGCCCCGGTGGCGGCGTTGCGCCCCACCAGATAGATGGTACCCCCCACCATGTCCCGACGGGAGGCGGAGATAATGGCGTTGGCCTCGGCATGGACACTGCGGCACAGCTCGTACCGCTCGCCCCGGGGCACCTTCATGGCCTCCCGGGAGCAGTAGCCCATGTCCACGCAGTTGGCGCGGCCCCGGGGGGCGCCGTTGTAGCCGGTGGAGATAATCTCGTCGTTTTTCACGATGATGGCGCCGTAAATCCGCCGCAGGCAGGTAGCCCGCTCCAGTACGGTTTCGGCAATATCCAGATAGTAGTTTTCCTTGCTGATGCGCTTCATGGGCGAACCTCCCGCATTTTGATATGGTGATTCTATCATACCCGGCGGCGGATGGCAAGGGGCGCAATCCGCTGCCGCTGCGCGTTCCGGCGGGTTTTGCCTGCCGGGCAGCCGTTTGCGGCGGCAAACAGCCGTCCCTTCCACAGAAAGGACGGCTGTAAATGTGCAGTAGAGCGGCTCAGTATGCCACGCCCCAGTAAATATCGGTGGTGCACTTCTCGCCGCAGACGGGGCAGACGCCCTCAGTGCCGGACTGCTTCAGCGGCATGCACCGGCTGGACACGCCGGCCAGTTCCTTCATCTTCAGTTCGCACTCCAGCTTGCCGCACCACTTGGTGCGGGCGAAGCCGCCTCTGGTTTCCACCATCTCCTTCACTTCCTGCCAGGAGTTCAGGTCGAAGGTGTTGTCCTCCAGATTCTTCTCCGCCTGGGCGTAGAGATAGTCGTGAACGGCGGTCAGCAGGTTCTGCACCTGCTCCTCCACCTGCGCCAGAGGGACGAAGGTCTTCTCCCCGGTGTCCCGGCGAGCCAGACAGCACTGTTCCTTTTCCAAATCCCGGGGGCCGATTTCCACCCGGACGGGGACACCCTTCATCTCGTACTCGGCGAACTTCCAGCCGGGGGAGTTGTCGGAATCGTCCATTTTCACCCGCAGGCCGGCGGCGGTCAGACGGTCACGGAGGGCGGCGGCGGCTTCCAGCACGCCGGGCTTATGGGCGGCCACGGGGATCACCACCACCTGAATGGGGGCAATGGCGGGAGGCAGCACCAGACCGTTGTTGTCGCCGTGGGTCATGATGACGGCGCCGATGAGCCGGGTGGTGGCGCCCCAGGAGGTCTGGAAGGGGTACTGGAGTTTGTTGTCCCGGCCGGCAAAGGTCACGTCGTAAGCCCGGGAGAACTTGTCCCCGAAATAGTGGCTGGTACCGGACTGAAGGGCCTTGCGGTCCTTCATCATGCTCTCGATGGTATAGGTGGCCTCGGCGCCGGCAAACTTCTCCTTGTCGGTCTTGCGGCCCTTCACCACGGGCATGGCCAGGGCGTCCCGGCAGAAGTCGGCGTAGCAGTTCAGCTGCTGCTCGGTTTCCGCCATGGCCTCCTCCGCGGTTTCGTGGATGGTGTGGCCCTCCTGCCACCAGAATTCCCGGCTGCGCAGAAAGGGGCGGGTGGTCTTTTCCCAGCGGATGACGGAGCACCACTGGTTATACAGCATGGGCAGCTGCCGGTAGGTGTGCAGAACGCTGTGCCAGTGGTCGCAGAACATGGTTTCGGAGGTGGGGCGGAAGGCAAGGCGCTCCTCCAGCTTTTCGCTGCCGCCCATGGTAACCCAGGCCACCTCCGGGGCGAAGCCGTTCACCAGTTCCCCTTCCTTTTTCAGCAGGTTTTCGGGAATCAGAGCCGGCATGGCCACGTTGACGTGGCCGGTTTTCTTAAATTCGCCGTCCAGAATCCGCTGGATGTTCTCCCAGATGGCATATCCGTATGGCCGCAGGATCATAAAGCCCTTGACGCTGGAATAGTCAATCAACTCCGCTTTCTTGCAGATGTCGGTGTACCATTGGGCGAAATCGTCCTCCATGCTGGTAATCTGTTCAACTTTTTTGTCCTGTGCCATTGTTCTTCCCTCAACTTTATTCTAAAAAATCGGAGATTTGGAATCTCCACAGAGTCTGTAACATCTTATTTTATCGTTTCTGCGGCCTGTTGTCAACCGCTTTGCAGGGATCTTTGCAGGGATCTTTGCAGGGTACAAGAATCCAGCCGGGAGTTTTATGCAAACACTTGTTCGATTTATAGTGCTGTGCTATACTGTTTTCAGTGAGGAGGTGCGCCATGCAGCAAAACGGACGAACGTATATTGCCATTGATCTGAA
>CAKUBJ010000055.1 GCA_934636905.1 uncultured Dysosmobacter sp.
CCCAGCAGGCGCTGCATCTTCACCTTGTTCATCAGATCCTCGGTGGACTGATGCAGGTGGGTGAAGCGGTTGATGGTGTGGCCGGTGAGGCTGGACTTCACGGTCATCAGGTCGGCGTACTGGGGATCCTGCGCCAGCGCATAGGTCATGGCCACGCAGTTGATGGAGGGGCGGATCATGGGGTGATCCACCCAGTTCTCTATTTTCTCGCCGAACATATACACGCGGGTGTTCAGCTTCCGCAGGGATTCAATGTACTCCTGGGGTGTCATCAATGCCATTTTTCTTTTCCTCCTGTTTGGTTGGGGGTGATTTCGGGGTTTTGAAAGATTCCGGGCGGGCATTCCGCCCGGAACCGTTTTTCAATCAGTCGCTGGCCAGACCCATCAGACCCTCATGGAAGATGCGCTCATCCATGAGTTTCAGGTCATCGGCGATTTTGGGCATGAACTCCATCTGATCCAGCACCTGGGTCTGGAGGTCAATGCCGGGGGCGATTTCCACCAGAGTCACGCCCTCGGGACGCAGCTCAAACACGGCGCGCTCGGTGATGTACAGAACAGGCTGATGCACCTTGTTGGCGTAATCGCCGGAGAAGGTGATCTGCTCCACCTGCTTGACAAACTTCTTCTTGGCGCCCTCCTGGGTGATGACCAGCTTGCCGTCCCGGCACTCGGTCTTCAGCCCTTTGGCGGTGAAGGTGCCGCAGTAGACCACTTTCTTGGCGTTCTGGGTGATGTCGATGAAGCCGCCGGCACCGGCCAGACGGGTGCCGAACTTGGAGACGTTCAGGTCGCCGTTGGGGGCGGTTTCCGCAAGGCCCAGGAAGGCCACGTCCAGACCGCCGCCCTGATAGAAGTCAAACTGGACGTTGTGATCCAGAATGGCCATGGAGTTGGCTGCGCCGCCGAACTGGGTGCCGCCGTAGGGCACGCCGGCGATGGAGCCGGCTTCCACCGTCAGGGTCATCTTGTTGGAGATGCCTTCCTCCGCGCAGACGTTGGCAATCTTCTCGGGGGCGCCGGTGCCCAGATTTACGATGGCGTCCTGAGGCAGCTCCATGGCGGCCCGGCGGGCAATGATCTTTTTGGCGTCCATGGGGATGGGGGGGATGTCGTCCACGGGGATGCGGAACTCGCCGGAGAGGGCACCGTCATAGGGCATACCAAGGCACTGGTTGTTGTCCTCGGGGGAGCCTACCACGATGGCGTCCACATAGATGCCGGGGATCTTCACCAGACGGGGATCCAGCGTGCCGCCCTGAACAATCTTCTCCACCTGAACGATGACGATGCCGCCGGAGTTCTTGGTGGCCTGGCACTGGGCGGTGACGTCCAGAGGGCCGATTTCCCGGTGCACGGTGCAGTTGCCGTATTCGTCGGCATAGGAGCCCCGGACAAGGCACACATTGATGGGGATGGGCTTGTACAGCAGCCGCTCCTCGCCCTCAATGTTCACCAGCTTCACCAGATCTTCCTTGGTGCACTCGTTGAGCTTGCCGCCGCCGTGACGGGGATCCACAAAGGTGTTCAGACCCACATGGGTGATGGTGCCGATGTTGTGGGCGGCAATGTCGCGGTACATATGGGTGATGACACCCTGAGGCAGGTTATAGGCCTCCAGCTTGTTGGCCAGCGCCAGTTCGCCCAGCTTGGCGGCGCGATCCCAGTGGCCGCCCACCACCCGCTTGCACATCCCCTCGTGACCGAAGTGGTCGCCGCCGGTGCCGTCCCGGTGCCCCTGACCGGCTGCGAAGAACAGGGTCAGATCCCGGGGATGTCCGGTTTCCACAAAACGGTTTTCCAGAGCCTTGGTCAGCGCCTCGGGGCAGGCGCAGCTGACGAAGCCGCCGGTGGAGACGGTGTCGCCGTCCTTGACCAGCAGAGCCGCTTCCTCAGCGGAGATAATCCGTACTTTTTTCATACTGCAAATTCCTCACTTGTAAGAATTTCAAAAATAGCCGCTATTTGGATCCGCTGTGGGAGGGAAAGGGTCTTACTTGTTCTGGAAGTGCTTTTCCTTGCGCTTTTCCATGAAGGCGCTCATGCCTTCCTTCTGGTCGGCGGTGGCGAAGCACATGGCGAACAGTTCGTTCTCCAGAGCGATGCCGTCGTCAATGTCCATCTGCATACCGCGGTCGATGCAGGCCTTGGAATACTTCACGGCGATGGGGGCGTTGGCGGTGAAGGACTTGGCCATGGCGATGGCGCCGGGGATCAGTTCCTCGGGGGCGTACACGGCGTTGACAAGACCGATCTTCTCAGCCTCGGCGGCGCCGATGACCTTGCCGGAGAAAATCAGTTCCTTGGCCTTGGCGATGCCCACCCGGCGGGGCAGACGCTGGGTGCCGGAGAAGCCGGGGGTGATGCCCAGCCCCACTTCGGGCTGGCCGAACTTGGCGCCGCCCTTGCCCTCGGCGTTGGGGCCGGCAGCCAGAATGATGTCGCAGCTCATGGCCAGTTCACAGCCGCCGCCCAGAGCGAAGCCGTTGACGGCAGCGATGGTGGGGATTTCCAGCTTTTCGATGCGGCGCATCAGGGCGCTGCCACGCTGACCCCACTTGCGGCCGCCGGCCACATCCAGAGGCAGCTGCTCGCCGATGTCGGCGCCGGCCACGAAGGAACGGCCCTCGCCGGTGATGATGAGAGCACCCAGTTCGGTGTCCTTTTCCACCTCGGCAATGGCCTGCTCCAGATCGCCGATGACGGTGGAGTTCAGCGCGTTCAGTGCCTCGGGACGGTTGATGGTCAGAATTCCAATGTTCTCCTGCTTTTCGTAACGAATGGTCTGATACATAATGGATTCCTCCTCATTAAAAAATAGGCAGATCGCCGCATCCGCAGAATTTCCGCTTCTGCCGGTGCGCGTACAAGGTAATACGCAAAGATATTATAGCAAATTCCATGCCAATTTTCATGTGATATTTTCCACAAAAAAGAACCGGTGCCCTGAGCGGATTGACGGTTTTTTCCGGGAATTTTTCCGCCTTTCCGGGATTCCGGCGCCGGAAATAGCAGGATCTATTCAAAAATGAATAAGCTGCGCCAGGGATTTTTTCGCCCCGCTTCGCCCGCTTTCGGCAGAACGGCGAAAAGGCCGTGAATTTTCTGTGAAAAAACACCGCAAAAACCCCGCATAACCCCCTTTCTATTCATTTGTGAATATGCTATAATCAAAAATGAATAGATTTTGACACTTCGGAGGTACACTCTTATGCCGCAGCAGTCGCCCCTGCCGCAGATCTTTGAGGAGGACATCAATCTCAAAGGCCTGCTGGATATTATCAACCCCAAGAACAATCTGGTTCTGGCGGATGACATGATGCTCTCCGACGCCGAGGGCATCATCCTCCGGGTCAGCGAGAACTATGAACGGAATTTCGGCTTTACTCACGACTCCATTGTGGGAAAGTCCGCCTTTGATCTGGAGGCGGACGGCACCTTTACCCCCTGCATCACGGCGGAAGTCATCCGGAAAAAGAAAAAGATCACCGCCACCCAGACCATCAACCACACCCATAAGAACGTCATGACCGTGGGCATCCCCCTGTTTGACAACGAGGGGGTGCTGAAATACGCCGTCTGCTTCAACACGGTGTCCATGGAGCAGATCAACGCCATCCACCAGAATTACCGGCACCTGCAGGACTCCCTGCAGCAGTATTCGCAGGAGATTGCGGAACTGCGCCTCCGGGCTACCGCCACCAATCTGGTGGTGAAAAGCCCCGCCATGCAGCGGCTCTGGACGCTGATTCAGAACACCGCCAACACCAAGGCCAACATCCTCATTACCGGGGAAACCGGCGTAGGCAAAAGCGCGGTGGCCAAGGCCATCCACGCCATGAGCAACCGCGCCAACGGCCCCTTTATTGAGGTCAACTGCGCCGTGCTCCATGAAAACCTCATCGAATCCGAACTGTTCGGCTACGAAAAGGGTGCTTTCACCGGGGCGGCCTCCGGGGGGAAAATCGGCAAGATTGAACTTGCCAACCACGGCACGCTGTTTCTGGACGAAATCGGCGAACTGCCCCCTCATATCCAGTCCAAGCTGCTGCAGCTGATTCAGGAGAAAACCATTGAGCGCCTCTCCGGCACCCGGCGCATTGAACTGGACTTCCGGCTGATTGTGGCCACCAACCGCAATCTGGAGGAGGAGGTGCAGCGGGGGTTGTTCCGCTCCGATCTGTTCTACCGTCTGAACGTCATCCGGGTTCACATTCCCCCTCTGCGGCAGCGGCCGGAGGACATTCTGCCGCTGGCCTATCAGTTTCTGGAGCGCTTCTGCCGGGAATACGGCAAGCAGCTGACCCTCAGTCCCCGGTTTGTATCCTTCCTTGAGCAGTTTGGCTGGCCCGGCAACGTCCGGCAGCTGGAGAATCTGATGGAGCGGCTGGTGATTACCTCGCAGGATCCCATTCTGGACACCACCGCCCTGCCGCTGGACTACGGCGCGGACGCGCCGGAGGCACTTCCCGCCGCGGCGGGAACGCTGGAGGAGCGGATGAACGCCTACGAAAGCCAGATTATCCGGGATTCCTTCCGCCGCTGCCGTACCACCGTGGCGGTGGCAAAGGAACTGGGAATTTCTCAGGCCACCGCTGCCCGGAAGATTGCCAAATATGTGAAGGGCAGAGAGGAGTGATGGCTTTGTGAGTCTGGTTACTCTGAAAACGGAACTGCGGCAGGAACTGAAGCTGACGCCCCAGCTGCTGCAGTCCATGGAAGTTCTGCAGATGAATTCTCAGGAACTGCTGGACTATCTGGGAAAGCTGTCCGAGGAGAATCCCACGCTGGAACTCAGCGATGCGCCGGATCTCCGGGCTTCCCTTGCGGAACTGCGGCAGAAGGCCAGCTGGCTGGACGCCGGCAGCTTTGGCGCCTCCTTCACCCATGAGGAGGGTACCTCGGCGGAGCCGGGGGCTGCGGACAGGGAACTGGAGAGCCTGTCCGCCTTCCTGTGTGACCAGCTGGAGCGGAAGCGGCTGCCCAGACCCATGCTGGCGCTGACCCGCTATCTGGCGGAGATGGTGGATGAGGACGGCTTCCTTGCCCAGGAGGATTTGGACGGCCTGACGGAGATGAAAATTCCCCATGCCATGGTGGAGCAGGCACTGGATCTCGTTCAGTCGCTGGAGCCTGCCGGCGTAGGCGCCCGGGATCTGCCGGAGTGTCTGGTCTTGCAGCTGAGCCGGCAGAAAGCGCCGGTTCCCCACGCCATGGACATCGCCGCCGGCTTCCTGACGGAACTGAGCCGGAAGCATTACGGTGCCATTTCCAGAGCGCTGGGCATCACCCCGGCGGAGGTGCAGGCGGCGGAAAAGGCCATTGCCGCGCTGGATCCCCATCCCGGCCGGGCGTTCCAGCCGGCGGAGCCGGCGGTTTACGTCCGCCCCGACGTGTTTATTGTGGAACTGGACGGGGAACTGCGGGTCATGCTCAACGAGTATTACCTGCCCCGGATCACCGTCAGCGGCTATTACAGCAATCTGGCCAAAGCCAGCGACGACCCCGAAACCCGCAGCTATCTGCGAGAAAAACTGCGCCAGTCCAAATGGCTGCTGGACAGTCTGGAACGCCGGGGCAGCACCCTGCGGCGCTGTGCGCAGGCGGTTCTGGATACCCAGCGGGCCTTCTTTGAGGGGAAAACCGCCGAACTGACGCCCATGAGCCTGTCCCGTCTGGCGGAAGGGCTGGGACTGCACCCCTCCACGGTTTCCCGGGCGGTGCGGGACAAATATCTCCAATGCCGGCAGGGCACCTACCCTCTGCGGTATTTCTTCAGCCGCGCCGCCGGAGGACAGGGAATTTCCCGTCAGGCCGTGAAGCAGCGGCTGCTGCTCCGAATTAAGGAGGAGGATCCTGCCCATCCCCTCAGTGACCAGACCCTCTGTGAACTGCTGGAAAGGGAGGGAATCCCTCTGGCCCGCCGCACCGTGGCCAAGTACCGGATGGAACTGGGCATCGGCTCCTCCACCGCCCGCCGCAGCCGGAAATAGAGAACATGGAAAACAGAGAACGGCCGCCCTATCCAAGGCGGCCGCAGCGTGTCGAAAAAGTCTTTTCGCCCCGCTGAGTCAGTTTTCAGAACTTTATAAAGTTCTGAAAACTATAGATTTTAATGGCGCAGGACACCCTTCTTGGGTTTCCCGCGCACACCCTTCCTTACCGCCGCGGAAAACTCACCACTTTATCGACAGTCTCCGGCCGCCCTAACCAGGGCGGCCGTTCTTTATATATGATACCATCGATTGACAAGGGCAGATACGCCTGCCAGCGTGTCTTTCCGGCGCTTTTTGCCCTTTTCGCCTTGGC
>CAKUBJ010000056.1 GCA_934636905.1 uncultured Dysosmobacter sp.
AAATCTATAGTTTTCAGAACTTTATAAAGTTCTGAAAACTGACTCAGCGGGGCGAAAAGACTTTTTCGACACGCTGGAGCGCCTTTCCGTATAACGGAAAGGCGCTCCTTGCTTCGCTATGGAATGGGAGTGGCCGCTTACCGCTGCCCCTTGTCGTAGGGGATTCCCTCCGCCTTGGGGGCACGGGAATTTTTGGAGGTAAAGGCCAGCACAATCAGGGAAATGATGTACGGCAGCATATTGTACACGGAACTGGGGAGGTTCAGAGCCTTCAGCAGGGCAAAGCCGGAATAGACGTTGCCCAGCGCCCGGAAGAAACCGAACAGCAGCGCCGCCAGCGCAATGCGCTGAGGCTTCCACTGGCCGAAAATCATCACCGCCAGAGACAGGAAGCCGAAGCCGGCCACGCCGTATTCAAACCGCCACTCGGACACGCCGGCGGTAATGAACACAATGCCGCCCAGACCGCCCAGAAAGCCGGAAATCAGCACGCCGGCCCAGCACATTTTGTATACGTTGATGCCCACGCTGTCCGCCGCCTGAGGATGCTCGCCGCAGGCCATCAGCCGCAGGCCGAAGCGGGTTTTGTACAGCAGGACGTAAGAGGCAATCAGCAGAATCAGCGTCACCAGCATGAACCAGCTGAACTCAAAGGAGCCGATGGTCACAGTAAAGGCCGTCTTGGCTCCGCCATACTGGATGATGGAGGACACGTCGTCCGGATTGGCGGCGGTGTTGATGGCCTTGACAATCACGGTGGCGCCGGCGGTGCCCAGCAGGTTCAGCGCCGTTCCCACCAGCGTCTGGTCTGCCTTCAACTGGATGCAGGCCACTGCCAGCAGGCAGGAATACAGCATCCCCGCCAGTGCCGACATGAGAATCACCAGCAGAATCACCAGCAGGGGGGAGGCACTGTCTCCCAGCGCCCGCATGGTCAGGGCGCCGCCCAGTGCGCCCATAATCATAATGCCTTCCAGACCCAGATTGATCACGCCGGAGTGCTCGGCGAAGCAGCCGCCCAGTGCCACCAGAATCAGCACGGAGGCGAAGATCAGGGTATATTGCAGCAGCAGACTCATGCCTGATCGCCTCCTTTCCCGGATTCATCCTGCCCGGCTGTCTCTGCGGCCTTCAGCGCCGCCTTTTCCTCCCGCCTTGCGATGGAGGTGTTCATGGCGTACTTCATAAACAGCACGAAGCCGCACAGGTAAATGATAATGGCCGAAATCAGATCGGAAATCTGGGCGCAGTACATGGATTTATCCACATAGGCGCCGCCGGCGGTGATGTGCTGGATGAAGAAGGAGGCCAGCACGGTGCCCAGGGGGTTCAGTCCTCCCAGGAAGGCGGCGGCAATGCCGTTGAAGCCCATGGCCGGGACGGAGGAGGCGGAGCACTGCCACTGCTCGTATCCCGTGAGATACAGCATGGCGGCGCCCATACCTGCCAGTGCGCCGGAAATCATCAGGCTCAGGATGACGTTCCGCTTTTCCGCCATGCCGCAGTATTTGGCGGCATTGCGGTTGAAGCCGGTGGCCTTCAGTTCATAGCCGAACTTCGTCTTTTCCAGAACCACCCAGACAAGGATTGCCATAATCACAGACAGCGGGATGGCAAGCCCCACATACTGGTTCTTGTTGAACAGCGCCCCCAGTCCCAGAGAGGGAAGCAGGGCGGAGGGGTTGCTGCTGCCCAGCACCATGGTGTAGGGGCTGGTGGCCTCCTTCACGGTGGTCAGCAGCATATTGGTGAGGTAGAGGACAATCCAGTTCAGCATGATGCCGGAGATGACCTCATTGACATTGCAGGAGGATTTCAGCACACCGGAAATGCCCCCCAGCAGGGCACCGCCCACCATGGCCGCCAGCAGGCAGGGCAGCCAGCTCCAATGCAGCCCCAGCGCCGTGTACAGGCACAGCGCCGCGCCGATGCAGTACTGTCCCGCCGCGCCGATGTTGAACAGTCCCACCTTGTAGGAGAACAGGATAGACAGGGCACACATCAGCAGCGGTGCAGTTTTGACCAGCGTGTTGCCCAGATACTTCATCTGGGACGCCGGCTTGTTGTAGGTCATAAAGTTCTTGACAACGGTGAGAATTGCCTCACCGGCGCCGGCGGGGTTGATGACCAGCAGCACAAGATAGCCCAGGAACAGTCCCAGCACAATGCACGCCAGCGATGCCAGCAGGGACTGGACACCGTTGCTTTTCAAAAGGTTCCGCTTCATGCCTTCACCTCATCTCTTTTGGCGCCGGCCATGTAAAGACCCAACTCCTCCTGGGTGGTGGTCTTGGGATCCAGCTCACCCACGATTTCTCCCTCGTACATGACGAGGATCCGGTCGGGCACGTCCATGACCTCGTCCAGTTCCAGACTCACCAGCAGCACGGCCTTTCCGGCGTCCCGCTGTGCCACCAGCTGGCGGTGGATGTTCTCAATGGCACCTACGTCCAGTCCCCGAGTGGGCTGAACGGCTACCAGCAGTTCCGGATCCTTATCAATCTCCCGGGCCACAATGGCCTTCTGCTGGTTGCCGCCGGACATACTCCGGGCAATGGTTACCGGTCCCTGACCGGAACGGACATCGTACTCATCAATCAGCTTCTCGGCGTATCTGCGGATGTTCTTCCGCCGCAGGAACCCCGCCTTGTCGGTAAACTCCGGCTCAAAATAGCGCTGGAGCACCATGTTATCCTCCAGAGAATAGTCCAGCACCAGACCGTGCTTGTGGCGATCCTCGGGAATGTGGCTCATGCCCATGGTATTGCGCCGGCGGATGGAAGCGTGGGTGATGTCCTGCCCGCAGAGGGTAACGCTGCCAGCGGAGGGCGGCTCCAGACCGGTAATCCCGTAAACCAGTTCCGTCTGGCCGTTGCCGTCAATCCCGGCGATGCAGACGATCTCGCCCCGGCGCACCGCAAAGGACACGTCCTTCACGGCGTTGTTCTTATGGATTTTGGACGCCATGGTCAGGTTCCGGACCTCCAGCACCGTGTCACCGGGCCGGGAGGGCTCCTTCTCCACGTGGAAATTCACGTTCCGTCCCACCATCATGGCGGACAGCTTCTCTGCGGTGGTATCCTTCGCATTGACGGTGCCGATGTACTTTCCCTTGCGGAGCACGGTGCAGCGATCCGCCACCGCCATGATCTCCGACAGCTTGTGGGAAATGAAGAGGATGGACTTCCCCTCTGATGCCAGATTCCTCATGATCTGCATCAGTTCGTCGATTTCCTGCGGCGTCAGCACAGCGGTAGGCTCGTCAAAAATCAGGATTTCGTTGTCCCGATACAGCATCTTCAGGATCTCGGTGCGCTGCTGCATTCCCACGGTGATGTCCTCAATCAGGGCGTCGGGATCCACATGAAGCCCGTACTTCTCACTGAGGGCCAGCACCTTTTCCCGGGCCTCCTTTTTCTGAAGCAGGCCGTGCTTCGTGGGCTCCACGCCCATGATGATGTTGTCCAGCACGGTGAAGCACTCCACCAGCTTGAAATGCTGGTGTACCATGCCGATGCCCAGGGCATTGGCGTCGTTGGGATCCTTGATGGAAACCTCCCGGCCATCCTTTTTGATGATGCCTTCCTCCGGCTGGTAAAGCCCGAAGAGCACGCTCATCAGCGTGGATTTACCTGCGCCGTTTTCCCCCAGCAGAGCATGGATTTCTCCTTTTTTCAGCTGGAGCGTGATGTCGTCGTTGGCGATGATACCCGGAAACCGCTTGGTGATGTGCAGCATTTCAATGGCATAGGTCGATTCCAAGTCAAACCGCCCTCCTTCCGTTTTTTGGCCCGCCGTGAAAGCCCTCTGCCGCCGTACCGGACGATGGACATGAGGATCTTGCGGGGACGGAACCCGTGTTTCTTTGCCGGTTCGGCTGTCAGGCCATGTTTTCCGGCGTTACGTTCAGTATACTATGGATTCACGGAAAAAGAAAGCCAAATCGGTAAAAACATTGTTTTTTCTCCGCCGTGGACAGCTGCCCCGTCTTATTGCTGCGAAACATCTGCACTTCCCCCGGCAGGCGCAAAAAAAGGATGGGCATATGCCCATCCTTTTTTAAGAAACTCGGGAAATATCAGCCCTTGATCTGACCCTGCGCGTCTACGGTAATCACCGTGGCGAAAGCGGAGGGCTCTTTGCTGGTGTCGTTGTCCACGGTGATCTTGCCGTCGAACATATCCTTCACCATGGCCTTGTAGTCGTCCTGGGTGAAGGTGTCAGACCACTGGGTGCCGTCACCCATGGGGATCTGGACATAGTTCTTCTCGGGATCGTCGCCGGACACCAGACCCAGCGTGGAGATCTTGCCCACATAGTTGGCCCAGTTGCCGCTGTTGATGACGTCATCCAGGGTATCGTAAGTGGCGGGATACAGACCCTTCATGGCGGAGGTGACGGTCAGCCCGTCTTCCTTGGCATAATCGGCGATGACACCTGCCTGATCCACGTCCACGCCGATGACCTTGCCGCCGGCCTTCTTGGCAGCGTCCACTGCGGAGGTGTAGATGCCGCCGCCGCAGGCGAAGACCACCTCGGTGCCGCCCTGATACCAGGTATCCATCACGGCGGTGATGTCGGCATCACCGAAGAACTGGCCGCCATAGATGTAGTTCACCTTCACGTCCGTCAAACCCAGCTCGGCGGCAGCGGCGTCAACGCCCTGCAGGAAGCCGTAGCCGTAACGGATAACGGCAGGCACTGCCATGCCGCCCAGGAAGCCCAGGTTCTTGTAGCCCAGCTTCACGGCGGCGTAGCCGGCCATGTAGCCGCACAGCTCTTCCTGATAGACGGCGCAGTAGACGTTGCTCATGTCAACGTACTGATCCAGATCCCAGTTGTCGGGCTTGTAGTCATAGGACTCACCGGCATCGGCAACGGCGGTTTCCAGCAGGTCGCCCTTGGCTACATCCAGCGCGATGAACTTCACATCGGGGAACTCGGGAGCAGCCTCAACGATGGCGCCGCCGAAGGCATAGCCGGGCATGACGATGACGTTGAAGCCCTCGTCGGCGGCCTTTTCGATCATGGCGACACGGTCGGCGGTGTTATCGCCGGCGGGCCTGAAGTAGCTGAACTCGATGCTGTTGTCCTCGGCAAACGCCTTGCAGGCCTCATAGGTGGTCTGGTTGAAGGACTGGTCGGTGATGTCGCCGTAGTCGGTGATCATCGCAATCTTGTACTCCTCCGCGGTGTCGGCGGGCTGCTCGGTCTGATCCGGCTCTTCGGTCTGATCCGGCTCTTCGGTCTTCTGACCGCCGCAGGCCACCAGGGACAGAGACATGACCAATGCCAGAGTCAAAGCAAGAAACTTCTTCATTGGAATCTACCTCTTTCGTTTTGATTCCCTCCGCAGTCCGCTGCCTGTTCAGACCGGTACAGCTGTCCACTGTCGAAAAACAGCGGCGGCGTTTCCGTCCGGAACCGGTGCACAGATCCTGCCAAAGGGTACCCACATGGGGCGATGTCATTATAGCAAGTTCCCGCCGTCAATGCAACCAAAATTCAAAAATGTTTTCATTTTTGCAATATTTTTATGAGAAGGCCGGAGGAACCGTCTCTGTTCGGACGGTTCCTCCGGCCATGGTAAACGTTTATCGGCGGGTTTCCGGTTATTTCACCATTTTCACGGCGGCCTCCAGAGCAATCTTCATCATGTTGGTGAAGGCGGTCTGACGGTCGGCGGGGGAGAGTTCCTCGCCGGTGACCAGATTGTCGGAAATGGAGCAGATGGCCAGGGCCCGCTTGCCGGTGTAGGCGGCGGTGCAGTACAGGGCCGCCGCCTCCATTTCCACCGCCATGACGCCCATTTTCTGGAAGCGCATGTTGCGGCCGGCGGCG
>CAKUBJ010000057.1 GCA_934636905.1 uncultured Dysosmobacter sp.
GCCCTGCGCTTCAACCTCATCACCGGCAACTCCCCCGGCAACGACACCCGGTTCTACACCGAAAAGTGCGAGGCCATGCGGAACTTTGCCAACAAGATCTGGAACGCCAGCCGCTTCGTCATGATGAACCTCACCATCGACCGTTACGAGCTGCCCGCCGCCGACAAGCTGGAGCGGGAGGACAAGTGGGTGCTCAGCAAGCTGAACCGTCTTGTGAAGGAAGTCACCGAAAATCTGGACAGCTTTGAGATCGGCGTGGCCTCCGCCAAGGTCTACGACTTCCTCTGGGACACCTACTGCGACTGGTATATCGAACTGACCAAGACCCGTCTCAACGGCACGGACGAAGAGGCAAAGTCCACGGCGCAGAACGTGCTGTGCCATGTGCTGGTGACCCTGCTGAAGCTGCTGCACCCCTTCATGCCCTTCATCACCGAGGAGATTTATCAGGCGCTGCCCAAGTGTGACGGCGCGGAGGACATCCTGATGATGTCCCAGTGGCCGGAGTACAGCGAAGCGCTGAACTTCCCGGCGGAGGAGAGCGCCATGGAGGCGGTGATGGATCTGATCCGGGCCATCCGCGGCCGCCGGGCGGAGATGAACGTGCCGCCCTCCAAAAAGGCGGAGATGCAGATCGTCACCGCCCAGCCGGAGCCTTACCGGCAGGGACTGCACTTCCTCCAGCGTCTGGCCTACGCCAGCGAGGTTTCCTTCCCGGAGACGGCGCCGGCGGATGTCACCGGCCAGATCAGCGTGGTGACCCACGACGCCACCGCCTATCTGCCGCTCAGCGAACTGGTGGATCTGGCGGCGGAGCGGGAGCGCATCGCCAAGGAACTGGAAAAGGCGAAAAACGGCCTGCGGATCACCGAGGGCAAGCTGTCTAACGAGAAGTTTGTGGCGCACGCCCCTGAAAACGTGGTGAACGCCGAGCGGGAAAAGGTTGCCAAATATAAGGAACTCATCGCCAAGCTGGAAGAATCCGCCAAGGCCATGGCCTGAACCGGTTCAGCGTAAAATTGTCAGAATAAGCGAAAAGGACGCCCTGCGTAAGCGGGGCGTCCTTTTTGGCTTCAGCGGGATAGGATGATTTACATAAAAATGTGCGGGGAACTCCGCGCTTCGACAGAATGCTGGGGGAAACTGTGCTACTATCATCTCGGCAGCCGCCGGAAAAGGACAGGCACCATGGGTGCACTGGGAGGAAATCTCCGGGGAACGCCGCTTCCCGGCGAAACGGCTGAAAAAACCGGCACAGCTGACGATAAAATTCGACAAAAGAGGGAATACTATGGAGATACGAGCACGGGACACCGACCGGGAACTTCTGCTGGAAATCAGCGGCGACATCGACCACCACGGGGCGCGGAGCGCCCTGAAGGAGGTGGAAATGGCCATTGATGCGGCGCTGCCCAGAACGCTGATTCTGGATTTCGCCGGCGTCACCTTTATGGACAGTTCCGGCATTGCCCTGATTCTCCGCTCCCAGCAGCGGATGCAGCTGCTGGACGGCAGCGTAACTGTCCGGAACGTACCGTCTCAGGCCAGACGGGTGCTCAATGCCGCCGGCATCGGGCGGCTGGTTTCCATCAAGTGAACAAGGAGGTTTACATAATGAAAACAAAAGCGGAAAACGAAGTCATCCTGCAATTCCCCAGCCGCAGCAGCAACGAGGGGTTTGCCCGCTCCGCAGTGGCGTGCTTTGCTGCCCAGATGGATCCTACCCTCAACGAGTTGGAGGACATCAAAACCGCCGTTTCCGAGGCGGCCACCAACGCCATTGTCCATGCTTACCCGGACAGCATCGGGAAAGTGGTGGTAAAGGCGCGGATCTGCCCGGGGAATGTGCTGGAACTGACGGTGCGGGACTACGGTCGGGGGATTCCGGATATTGAAAAGGCGCGCCAGCCCATGTTTACCACCGGCGGCGAGGAGCGCAGCGGCATGGGCTTTACCATCATGGAAAGCTTCATGGACAGCCTGACGGTGCGCTCTGCGGCGGGGCGGGGAACCACGGTGGTGATGAAAAAGCGGCTTGCTCCCCGTGTGAAGCGATGAGCGCCCTGCTGGAACTGCTGCGGGCGGCGCAGGAGGGAGATCGGGACGCCTGCCAGCAGGCGGTGCTGGAAAACAACGGCCTGATCTGGAGCGTCGTCCGGCGGTATTATGGCCGCGGCGTGGAGCCGGACGACCTGTATCAGCTGGGCTGTCTCGGCTTTCTGAAGGCGGTGCAGGGATTTGATTTTACCTACGGCACCTGCTTTTCCACCTACGCCGTCCCCAAAATCGCCGGCGAGATCCGCCGCTTTCTCAGGGACGACGGCGCCGTGAAGGTGGGGCGCAGCATCCGGGAGCAGTCGCTGACGCTGTACGCCCTCCGGGAGCGGCTGCGGCAGGAACTGGGACGGGAGCCGGCACTTTCCGAACTGGCGGCCCAGACAGGCTGGACGCCGGAGGAGATTGCCCGGATCGATTTGGCCACGGAGCCGCCGGACTCCCTGCAGCGGGAATCCGGGGACGGTCTGGCGCTGGAAGGCGTTCTGGGGACGGCGGCGCCGGAGGACGCACTGGTGGAGCGGATCGCCCTGCGGGAAGCCATCGACCAGCTGCCGGAAAAGGAGCGGATGACCATCCTGCTCCGCTATTTCAAAGGGCTGACTCAGGAGCGGACAGCCCGGGTTCTGGGCGTGTCCCAGGTGCAGGTGTCCCGGCTGGAACGCCGGGGGCTGGAACGGCTGCGCCGGAGTCTGCCGGAGTGAACCAGGAGGCGTCCTGAAATTCCGTCATGGTGCTCCAGTAGCGCTTGGGCATATTGCTCATCCGAAGCCGGGGATTTTCCCGTTCTTTGATGGCAACGGTGTCGTAAAACCGCTTCCACAGCAGCCGATAGCGGGCCTCCGTTTCATCCGGCGGTGCCATCTGGAAGTTCGCCAGGGGGCGAATCACCGCCTTTCCGGCAGCGTAAAACAGCGCCTCCCGGTGGGTACGGTCGTAAATGAAGAACTTCTCGTTCTGATACCGGGCGCAGAAATGACTCCGCAGAATGGGCAGCACCCGGTTTTTCGGCTCAATTTCGCTGCCCAGCACACCGCCCAGTTCCGAAAAACGAAGAAACCCCTTCAGCAGGTGCGCCTCCCCGTTCAGGTGCCGGACGGCGGCCGCCACGGGATGCAGCGTCTCATCGGAAAAATCCCGCAGGAATCCCGGCCCCTCCCGCAGCAGCTTTGCCACCAGTCGGTAAAGCCGGATTTCCCGGTCGTCCATGCAGGTAAGATACCCACGCCGCACCAGTTCCTCTCCATAGGGGGAAAGCTGGTGGAGCCGGCGCAGCACCCGCGCGGCGTGACCGGAGTCGGTGGGGATGGAACGAACGGGGAGCAGAGTCAGCACAGGCTCCTCACCGCAGGTAATGGCGGTGGGGATTTCTTTATGGGCATAGCTGTCGAAAATGCAGGAAAGCAGCCCATCAAAGCTGCCGTCATAGGTATAAATCATCTCATTCATGGCTGTGTACTCCGCAAGGAACCGGCCGGTTCAAACAGGGACAGCTGCTGCATTTCCGGCTGGGGCAGCAGGGGCTGCTCCGCGGCAATCAGGTTCCGCAGCAGCGTGTCCTGGGTAAAGCGCAGGCCGTCCGCCATGCGGCCGCCGGCAGTCAGAAAGTACTGGGCACGCTTCATGACAACCCCCAGCTTCGGCAGGCTTTCCACCCGCAGCGCGCCGACCCGCCGGGCGGCGAGAATCCGCCGGGCAGACACGACTCCCAGCCCCGGAACCCGCAGCAGAGTCTCGTAGTCTGCCCGGTTCACCTCCACCGGAAAGAACTCCGGGTGCCGCAGCGCCCAGCAGCATTTGGGATCCAGCCGGGGGTCGAAGGAGGGGGACTGCTCGTCCAGCAGTTCCTCGGCCCGGAAACCGTAAAACCGCAGCAGCCAGTCCGCCTGATAGAGCCGGTGCTCCCGCAGCAGGGGCGGCTTCGTTTCCCGGGAGGGGAGAAGGGCACTTTCCACCACCGGCACATAGGCGGAGAAGAACACCCGCTTCAGCTGATACCGGTCATAAAGCCCCTGGGTCAGCCGCAGGATGTGGAGGTCGCTGTCCGGCGTGGCACCTACAATCATCTGGGTACTCTGACCTGCCGGGGCGAACTTCGGCGCATGGCGGTATTTCACCAATTCCTCTTGATTCTGAAGCCTGCGGCCACGGATCTGCTTCATGGGCGCCAGAATGGCGTGTTTGGTTTTCTCCGGTGCCAGCGTCCGCAGACCGGCCTCGGAGGGCAACTCAATATTGCAGCTGAGCCGGTCGGCCAGCAGCCCCAGCTGTTCCACCAGTTCCGGCGCAGCGCCGGGGATGGCCTTGGCGTGGATGTAGCCGTTGAAGCGGTAGGTTTCCCGGAGAATCCGGAGGGCGCGAATCATCTGTTCCATGGTGTAGTCCGGGTTCCGGAGAACGCCGGAGGACAGGAACAGCCCTTCAATATAATTCCGCCGGTAGAAGCTGATGGTCAAATCTGCCAGTTCCTCCGGGGTGAAGGCGGCACGGCGGGTGTCGTTGCTGCGGCGGTTGACGCAGTAGGCGCAGTCGTAGATGCAGCAGTTGCTCATCAGTACCTTCAGCAGCGTGACGCACCGCCCGTCGGCGGAGAAGGTGTGGCAGCAGCCGGCGATGGAAGAAGAGGTATTGCCGATGAAGCCCTGCCGGAACCCCCGGCGGCTGCCGCTGGAGGTACAGGCGGCGTCGTATTTGGCGGCGTCCGTGAGAATCTCCAGCTTGCTGAGAACGTCCATGGCTTACCGGGCGGCGCTCCGGCGGGGATGCCGGGCAGGCCGCTCAATATAGTCCACCACGCGGAACACCTGTGCCGCCAGCGTGGCCACACCCATCAACGTAAAAAAGAAACTCCAGCCAGTCATCCTGTATGCCTCCAATCGAACACGTGTTCTTTTATGGTGCTATCATACATCGAACAACCGTTCGTGTCAAGAGGGAATTTCAAAAAAATTGCGAAAGGAGAGAAAATTTCCGCTGGCGGCAGGATGACCGCCCCGGCACTTGACTGAGTGACGGCAGTTCCCTATTCGATTAAAAAGGCGTGGACGGTGACCGTTCCCAAGCCGAATCGACCGCTTTCTGTTTCAGCCCGCCGGCCGGCGTAATGACATAAAAAACCTCCGTATGGCGAAAGGCACCCCCGCAGAGGGGCATCAACCAAATACCGTTCATGAGCAGAGCGCAAGGCCACCGGATAATTTCCGTTGTCCTCCGCCTGCATCACAGGGTCGTCCACCTCCGCACCGGGGATATACAGCCACGCCACGGCGTCGTGATTCTTCGCTCTGGCTTCCGCCAACTCTGCCTGTCCACCGAGGGGATAACTTCGCCCGCGGGAGTCGCTGATGGCTGAGGCGCAGATGTGCCGGAAGGCGTCCTGCCGGGAATGTCGATAGGCTCCGCCTCTTTCTGATAGCAGCCCATGACTGCCGTGGTCATAGCAAAGAGAAGGACGGCCATGCAGATGATCGGACGAATGATTCTTGTAATTCTTTTCATAATGCTGTCTCCTTACCATCGATTGACAAGGGCAAATACGCCTGCCAGCGTGTCTTTCCGGCGCTTTTTGCCCTTTTCGTCTTGGCGG
>CAKUBJ010000058.1 GCA_934636905.1 uncultured Dysosmobacter sp.
GTGTCCTGCTTGCCGCATCCGCCCAGAGTGCCTAAAATCATGATCGTCAGGGAAACAGCCAAAAGTTTTTTCATATCTATTCCTCCTGCATTCCTCAATCATTTACTTTTCAGGTGATTCTGTGGCCTAACGGCTGAGCCGTCAGGCCACAGGTTTTTTTACGCCTTGACCTCTACGATGCGGATCACGCCCTCGTAGGCGTAGAGTGTCATGGTGCCGCCGTAGCTTCTGGCAGCGTCCAGATCCTCCAGCCACCTGCCGGTATCGGCGTTGTAGCACAGGACGTCGGAGGCCACCTCATAGGTGCGGCCGCTGTAGTTCACCGCCGTCTTGCCGATCCACGCGCTGTCGGCCACGCTGCCCAGCTTGCTCATGGTGTCAAAGCTGGCGAACCGGTTGCCGTCCTTGGTCAGCGTCACCACGATATAGGCGCCGTTGCTGACGGAGTTGGCGTTCTCAATGGCCTTCGTAGCCTCGCCGTTGCCGTATTCCACGGCGATGGTCTGAGACGTCTTGTATACAGTCTTGCCGTTGACGCCTTCCTCATGCTCCGCATTAGGCCCGCAGCCATCCTTCCAAACCCAACTATCCTCCTTACCGGGTGTCAGATAATTACCATTCACACCATCTATCTTCTTTTCGTTCTCACCATAACCATTAAACCATTCCCAAGTGCCGGTAGAGGCTTTCTTCACTACGGCGCGGCCGAAGATCTCCTGACCGGACAGGCCGTTGTTCAGCACGATGAGATCCACCTCGTCTGCCCAGTTGCTGCGGGCATAGGCAATCCGGTTGGCCCGGATGCCGCTCTGGCTCAGTTCGCCCAGTGCCACCTGCTTGCCGCCGTCGAAGATCATCACGTTCTCCGCCAGCTTTTTGCTGCCCAGCATCCGCTTCTGGACGTCCAGATCGCCGCTGACTCTGCCGGAGGCCGCCCGCAGGCTCAGCTTGACGTTCTTGCCTTCCTTGACGCCGGAGACGTTCACCACGCTGTTTTCATAGCCGCTGCCGCTGCCGTTGAGCTTCAGCAGGCTGCCGCCGCAGATCAGCTGCACCGCGCCGCTGCCGTCCACAACCGCCAGTGCGTTGCCGCTGGCGCCGGACTTGATGGCGCCGGCCACCTGCCCGTCCGCCGTCAGCAGCAGAATCATCTGCTGGCCGGGCTTGAACTGGGACAGGGACTCCACGGCAGAGGGCAGCACATTCAGCTTCGTGCCTCCCAGCACCGTAATGGTGGTGGGATTGCTGGGAGAGGGCGTGCAGTCCTCATAGTACACGCTGACCCGGGTATCGCACACAATCACCGCGTTGGTAGCGGAGGAATAGGTAGCCACATCGTATTTCTTGAGATCCGCCCCGGAAGCGGGGGTGCCGTTTTTGTAAATCGTATAGTTCCCGCCGCCGGTCAGGGAATCCAGCCCCAGTGCAGAGCCGTTGGCGCCGATGATCACCGCTGCGTTGGAAATGCCGCTGCCGCCGGTGACCGGCAGGAAGGTGAGAATTTCGCTGTTACCGTTCAGCACCACCTTGCCCTTGGAGCCCATGAGGCTGGTGGAAGTGACGGGGTGGGCCATGTTGTAGACCTGCCCCCCTGCGGTCATGGTGCCCCTGCCGCCGTCCAGGTTGGTGAGGTAGACCTCCGTCTTCCCTACGTTATACTGGAAGACGGGGGCTTCTCCCTTGCCGTGCTTGGCCTCAAAGAGGTTCAGGAACAGCTTGGCCGCCTGCCCCCGGGTCAGGGCGCTGTAGGCAGAGGTGATGCCGGCGGACTTCAGCAGCCCGCAGGTCTGTGCCTCGGCCATATAGCCCTGAGGCCACACGCCGCCCATGTCCGCATCCTGATAGCCCAGCCCCCGCATGAGGATGGTCACCGCCTGCCCGGCGGTCACCGTCTGATTGGGCTTGAATTTGCCGTCGGCAAATCCGGCGATGACGCCCTTCTTGGCCGCCATGTTGATGTAGGAGGATGCCCAGAAGGAGGGCTTCACATCCGGGAAGATGGTAACGGTGGAATACCGTCCCAGCTCATCGCTGCCGTCCATGGCGTAGACGGCCATCTTGCAGAACTGCGCCCGGGTCAGTGCCGTGTTGGGCCGGAAGGTGCCGTCGCCGTAGCCGTCCAGCACCCCCATCAGCCGCAGGGTTTCAATGGCGGTGGCGGTGTAGCTGTCCGTCACGTCGGAAAAGCGGCCGGTGTCCGCCGCCGCGGCAGGCACCGTCAGCAGGGACGCCAGCATACCGACTGCCAGCAGCCATGTCAAAATTCGTTTTTTCATACATCTCTCTCCTTTAATCCGCCCGCAGGGCTTCCACAGGCTGCAATTTGGATGCCTTGGCTGCCGGGTAGCTGCCGAACAGCACTCCCAGCGCCACGGAAAGCCCGAAGGCTGCCAGCGTCACCCATGTGGCAGGGAATATGGTCATCTGGAACAGCAGCTTGCTGAGAACCAGACTGCCGATGGTGCCGAAGATAATCCCCACGATGCCGCCCATGCCGCAGAGCATTCCGGACTCAATGAGGAACTGGGCCACAATGCTGCTGCGCTGGGCGCCCAGACTCCGGCGGATGCCGATTTCCCGGGTACGCTCCGTCACCGTCACCAGCATGATATTCATGATGCCGATGCCGCCCACCAGCAGACTGATGGCGGCGATACCGCCCAGCACCAGAGAAATCATGGTCAGCTGCTGATTCTGATAATCCTGCCACTGGTTCTCGGAATACACGCCGTAGCCGCCGTTGTTGGTGTCAATGATTGCCTTCAGGTGGCCGTCAATTTCCGTAATGGCGTTGACCATGCTGGCATCATCCTTGGCCTTCACCAGAAAGTCCGTGGGGGACTGAGCCCCCAGCAGCCGGGTGGCGGTGTAGGGGTAGACAATCATGTTGTCCGTCTGATAGGCGGAGGGGGTGTCCGGCTCCACCCGGGCGGCGTAGACCCCCACCACCTCAAAGCTGTTGCCGTTGACCTTCATGATCTGTCCCACGGGGTTGGCGCTGCCGAAAAAGACCCGGGCGGCCTGTGCCCCCAGTACGCAGACCTGATTGTATTTTGTGCAGTCCAGCCACGCCAGGTCCCGGCCCTTGGCTATCGTCAGGTTGTTGCAGACGCTGTACTGATCCGAGCCGTAATACTGGGTGGGCGGCGCACTGATGACATTGTACTGCTCGTCGTACTTCCACTCCATATTGGCGGTGTTCTTGGTGCCGTAAATCACCGTGGCGTTGGCCTGACTGTTGGGTGTCACGCCCAGCACATAGTCCTTCAGACCGGAGCAGTACTGATACAGATCGGTGAAGTAGTCCTTGCTGATGGAGTTTCCGTCCGAGTCATACACATAGGAATAAATGTTGACGGTAATCCGGTTGGCGCCCATGGCGGCGTACTGCTCCATGGTCTTGGCCTTCATGCCCTCCATGGTGGAGACAATGGTCATCACCGCCGCGATACCGATGAAGATGGAGAGAATGGTCAGGGCGCTGCGCCCCTTCTTACCGCAGATGGAGCGCCACGCCATCTTAAATGCCTGCCCGATGTTCAATACCAATCCACCTCCTGGGGGTAATCCTCAATGATTTTGCCGTCGGCAATCCGCACGATGCGCCGGGCGGTGGCGGCAATGCCGTTGTCGTGGGTGATGAGAATCACGGTGCTCCCCTCTTTGTTCAGCTGCTGCAGGAAGCCCAGCACCTCATGTCCCGTCCGGGAGTCCAGTGCGCCGGTAGGCTCATCCGCCATGATGATGGGCGGATGGGTGGAGATAGCCCTTGCAATGGCCACCCGCTGCTGCTGGCCGCCGGACATCTGGGTGGGTTTATGCTGGGCGCGATCTGCCAGCCCCACCCGTTCCAGCGCCTGTAGAGCCAGTTCCCGCCGGTCAATGGGATCGATGCCCTGATAAATCAGCGGCAGCTCCACGTTTTCCAGCACCGACAGGTTCTGGATCAGGTTGTACTGCTGGAAGATGAACCCGATCTGCTTGTTGCGGATGCGGGAAAGCTCCCGGTCGGAAAGCTCCTCCACATTCACGCCGGCCAGATGGTAGGTGCCCCTTGTGGGGATGTCCAGACAGCCCAGCACGTTCATCATGGTGGACTTGCCGGAGCCGGACTGGCCCACCACCGCCACGAACTCGCCCTTTTCCACATCCAGCGAAACGCCGTCCAGGGCCCGAACCTCGCTCTCAAGGCCCTCGCCGTAGATCTTATAGACGTCCCGCAGTTCGATCAGCTTCGCCATGGCTTAACCCCA
>CAKUBJ010000059.1 GCA_934636905.1 uncultured Dysosmobacter sp.
AAATGCAGGGTTCCCGCGCGTCCCCGGCGTGCGGGATGCAACCAGCCAGATCCACAACGTCATGGACGGGGATCTGGACGGGTTCCTGAATGCCTACCTGACCCAGCTGGCCACCGGGGAACTGAAAAAGTAAATGCCGAAAAGGCGCGGCTGAGAAGCCGCGTCCTTTTTCTGAAAAACAAAAGAAAGGAACCAATTGAATCTTATGAGTACACAGAATGCCGCAGGCGCGGCTCCGCAGGAAAACAAGATGGGCGTGCTGCCGGTAGGCAGGCTACTGGCCGGCATGGCGATCCCCATGATGATCTCCATGCTGGTGCAGGCGCTGTACAACATTGTGGACAGCGTGTTTGTTTCCCGGCTCAGCGAGAATGCCTTCAACGCCGTGGGGCTTGCCTTCCCGCTTCAGAGCCTGATGATCGCCGTAGGCGCCGGTACTGCCGTGGGCATCAATGCACTGCTCTCCCGCTCTCTGGGTGAAAAAAATCAGGAGATGGCGGACAAGGCCGCCGGTGCAGGCATCTTCCTGCTGCCCATTTGCAGCTATGCGGTGTTTGCCCTCATTGGGCTGTTCCTCTCCCGTCCCTTCTTTCTGGCGCAGGCCAGCGGCGTACCGGAAATCGTGGAATACGGCGTGCAGTACACCCAGATCTGTCTGGGACTTTCCGTGGGCATTTTCAGCCAGTTCTGCTTTGAGCGGCTGCTGCAGTCCACCGGCCGCACCACCCTCGCCATGTTCTCCCAGCTGCTGGGTGCCGTCATCAACATCATTATGGATCCCATCCTGATTTTCGGTCTGTGGGGCTTCCCTCGGATGGAGGTGGCCGGCGCGGCAGCCGCCACGGTGCTGGGGCAGATTGTGGCGGCCATTCTCGGGCTTGTTTTCAACCTGAAATGCAATCATGACATCCACATCCGGAAAAAATATATCCGCTGGGATTCCATTGTGGCAAAAGAAATCTACCGGGTGGGCATCCCCTCCATCATCATGCAGTCCATCGGTTCGGTCATGACCTTCGGCATCAACAAGATTCTCTTTGTCTTCACTCCCACCGCCACGGCGGTATTCGGTGCCTATTTCAAGATTCAGAGTTTTGTATTCATGCCCATTTTCGGTCTGAACAACGGTATGGTGCCCATTATCTCCTACAATTTCGGTGCAGGCCGTCCGCAGCGGGTCTGGAAAACCGTGCGTCTGTCCTCCATCACCGCGGTTCTGATTATGATTCTGGGCTTCGGCATCTTCCAGTTCTTCCCCGCTGTCCTGCTGAGCCTGTTTGACGCCTCGGAAACCATGCTGGCCATTGGGATTCCCGCCCTGCGGATCATCAGCATCTCCTTCCTGCTGGCAGGGTTCTGCATCATTTCCGGCTCCGTATTTCAGGCCATCGGCAACCCCATTCACAGCCTGATTGTGTCCGTGTGCCGTCAGCTGGTGGTGCTGCTGCCGGCAGCGTGGCTGCTGGCTCAGAGCGGCCGTCTGGAACTGGTGTGGTGGGCTTTCCCCATTGCGGAGGTCATGTCCTTCACCCTCAGCATCATTTTCCTGCGCCGCACCGTCAAATCCGCCAATGAAATCATGGCTGCCCAGCCGTAAGCGGTATTCCCAATCCGTCAACACCGCCCTCCTGTACCTTGGAGGGCGGCGTTTTTTTGGTGTCTGGATGCAGGACGCAAAAACGCCCGAAGGAAACCTCCTTCGGGCGTCTGCGATTTCTGTGATTCTGAAAGGGGAAGGCATCAGTTGCTCTTGCCCAGATACGCTTCCTTCACCCGGCTGTCCGCCAGCAGTTCCGCGCCGGTGCCGGACATGGTGATGGTGCCGGTTTCCAGCACATAGGCCAGATCCGCAATCTTCAGCGCCATGTTGGCATTCTGCTCCACCAGCAGCACCGTGACGCCCTGCTTATTGATCTCCCGGATGATGGAGAAGATGTCCTGCACCACCAGCGGGGCAAGACCCAGAGACGGCTCGTCCAGCATCATCAGCTTGGGGCGGGACATCAGCGCCCGGCCTACGGCCAGCATCTGCTGCTCGCCGCCGGACAGGGTGCCTGCCAGCTGCCAGTTCCGCTCCTCCAGACGGGGGAACAGGCTGTAGACCCACTGGATATCCTTGGCAATCTCTTCCCTGTCATGGCGCAGGTAGGCGCCGATTTTCAGATTTTCCAGCACCGTCATATCCGGGAATACCCGCCGCCCCTCGGGGCTCATGGCAATACCGGTGGTTACAATCTTATCGATGGACTTTCCCAGCAGCTCCTGCCCATCCCACTGGATGGAACCGCCGGAGGCCTTGACAAGGCCGGTAATCGTCCGCAGTGTGGTGGACTTGCCTGCGCCGTTGGCACCGATGAGGGTCACGATCTTGCCGTCCGGCACTTCCAGGGAAATGCCCCGCAGCGCCTGAATGCCGCCATAGTGCACCTGAAGGTTTTCAATTTTAAGCATCCTCCGTCACCCCCAGATACGCGTCAATAACCCGCTGATTCTTCTGGATTTCCGCCGGTGTGCCGCTGGCAATCAGCTTGCCGAAGTCCAGCACATAAATCCGGTCGGAAATTCCCATCACCAGATTCATATGGTGCTCAATGAGGAAAATGGTGATGTTGAACTTTTCCCGGATTTCCCCGATGAAGGCCGTCAGTTCCTCGGTTTCCTGGGGGTTCATGCCGGCGGCAGGCTCATCCAGCAGCAGCAGCTTGGGTTCCGCAGCCAGCGCCCGGGCGATTTCCAGACGGCGCTGCTTGCCGTAGGGCAGGCTGGTGGCCAACTCGTTTTTCACATCGGACAACCCTACGATCTCCAGCAGCTCCTCCACCTGCGCCCGCTGGGCCGCCTCCTCCTTCCGGTTCAGCCGGAACGCGGCGGAAAACACGCTGCTGGTGGAGCGGCAATGCTTGGCGATGAGCACATTGTCGAACACCGTCTGGGTCTTCCACAAACGGATGTTCTGGAAGGTCCGGGCCATGCCCGACCGGGTGATCTTATCCGGGGTAGGGGAGAGGGTCTCCGTGTAAAGTCCGTCGCACTGGCCCTTGTACTGCTTTTTCATTTTGCCCTGGGGGTGGTTTTCGATGATCTTCGCCCCGTCGAACCACACCGCGCCGTTGGTGGGCTGGTATACGCCGGTGATGACATTGAAGGCGGTGGTCTTTCCCGCGCCGTTGGGTCCGATGAGGGCCACGATCTCCCCCTCGTTGACCTCCAGCTCCAGATCGTCCACAGCCACAACGCCGCCGAACTGCATGGTGATGTGATCCAGTCTCAAAAGCTGCTCACTCATGGCTGTACCGCCTCCTTCTTCGCTTTTTTCTGCCGCTTTTTCAGGAGATCCGGTAGCTCTTTATCTCCCATGATGCCCTTTCGGAAGAACAGCACCACCACCATGATGATGACGGAGAACACCACCATCCGGAAGCCGGTGCGCAGGAACGGCACCTTGAAGCTGCCGATGTATGTCTCGGTATCCAGAAACCGCAGCCACCACTCGCTGGCCGCCACGTACAAAAACGCCGCAATGCAGCTTCCGGAAATGGAGCCGATGCCGCCGATGACCACAATGAGCAAAATTTCATAGGTCATGGCCGTGGTAAACACCTTGGCCTGCGCCTGATTTGCAAACATGGCGAACATTCCGCCGCCGACACCGGCAAAAAACGAGCTGATGCAGAAGGCCAGCCGCTTATGGCGGGCCAGATTGATGCCCATGGCCTCCGCCGCCACTTCATCGTCCCGGATGGCCTTGAAAGCACGGCCGTAGGTGGAGTTAATCAGCAGGAGAATAACGCTGATGCACACCGCCGCCAGCAAAAACGGCACAAAGGTGGAAAGCCGCAGCAGCACCTTGCCGCTGCCATCCTGGATATTGAAGCTGGAAAACGTGGGGAAATTCTTCAATGCGTTGGCGCCGTTGGTCACAGGCCCCAGCGGGTCCCACTGGAAAATGGCCCGGATGATCTCCGCGAAGCCCAGGGTGGCAATGGCCAGATAGTCGGACTTCAGACG
>CAKUBJ010000060.1 GCA_934636905.1 uncultured Dysosmobacter sp.
GGTTTATCTTTTCCCTCTCATAGGCTTAGCCTTTTTTATTCCACGGGCATAGCCCGTGGTTGCCTGTTTTCAACAAAACAACCGGCGGAAGCACTGCTTCCGCCGGCCTTTTTGTCAAATCTGGTATTCAAACTCGTAACCGTCCAGAGAAACGGTGTCGCCGTCCTCGATGCCCCGCTCCTCCAGCTGCTGATACAGGCCGGACTCCCGCAGCGCCTTGTCGAACCACATCCGGCTCTCGTAATCGTCGAAATTGACGTTGGACATCAGCCGCTGGAGCCACGGCCCCTGAATGAGCCAGGTGCGGCCATCGTCCAGCCGCTGAATGTCCAGCGGCTCGCTTGTGTCCACCTTGGGGGGCTTCGGCACATATTCCGGCTCGTAAACCGTCACCGGCGGCAGGGAGGCCAGCAGTTCCGCCGCCTTGCCCACCAGTTCCCGGGTGCCCTGATGCGCCGCCGCGGAAATCTCCATCAGCGGGATTCCCAGAGCCTCCACATGAGCACGGAGCCGCTCCAGATTGTCCGGGTCGGCCATGATGTCTACCTTGTTGGCGGCTACGATCTGAGGCCGCCTGGCAAGGTCGGGGCTGTACTGGGCCAACTCGGCGTTGATGGCGTCGAAATCCGCCACAGGCTCCCGCCCCTCGCTGCCGGACACGTCCACCACATGAATCAGCAGGCGGCAGCGGTCAATGTGCCGCAGGAAGTCGTGACCCAGCCCTGCCCCTTCACTGGCACCCTCAATGATGCCGGGAATGTCCGCCATGACAAAGGACACGCCCTCATCAACCCAGACCACACCCAGATTGGGATACAGGGTGGTGAAGTGGTAGTTGGCGATTTTGGGCTGCGCCTTGGAAACCACGCTCAGCAGGGTGGATTTGCCCACATTGGGGAAGCCGATCAGTCCCACGTCCGCCAGCAGCTTCAGCTCCAGAAACACATCGTGGCTCTCCCCGGGAAGCCCTGCCTTGGCAAAGCGGGGCACCTGCCGGGTGGGGGTGGCAAAGTGCATATTGCCCCAGCCGCCCCGGCCGCCCTTACAGAGGACATACGGCTCGCTGCCGCTCATGTCCTTGATGATTTCATTGGACTCCGCGTCCCGCACCAGAGTGCCCCGGGGCACCCGGATCACCAGGTCGGCGCCGTCCTTGCCGGACTTGCGGCCGCCCTGACCGTCCACGCCGTTTTCTGCTGCGTATTTCCGCTTGTAGCGGAAGTCCATCAGGGTGGACATATTGTCGTCCACCTGCAAAATGATGGAGCCGCCCTTTCCGCCGTCCCCGCCGTCGGGGCCGCCGGCCGCCACATACTTCTCCCGGTGGAAGGCCACGGCACCGTTGCCGCCATTGCCTGCCCGGACGGTAATCCGGGCCTTATCGATAAATGTTGTCGCCATAAGCTGCCTTTCGTATATCTGATATCTGAAATCTTTTTTATTATCTCCAATTTGCTGTTGACATTTCATTTTATCGGAAACCGGCGGGCACGTCAAGCAAAATTCACAGATTCGACACAGAAAAACGCGAAAAAGAGCCGCCCGGACATATCCCTTGTATCTCCGGAAAAAGGGTGGTAGAATAAGACAATTACTTGAAGGAGTGACCTGTATGAATGAAGTCAGATCCCCGAAAAAACCGCTGATCTTCTACTATATCGTGGCCATGCTGCTGGTGATGATGTTCAATTTCATCGCCATGCCCTGGCTCTCCCAGTATCAGATCAAAGAGGTGGACTACAACACCTTTGTCACCATGACCCAGCAGGGTGAAATCGGGAAGGTGGAGATTCAGGCGGCGGACAACCGCATTCTCTTCACCGGCAAGGACGGAAAGTCCATCTACAAGACCGCCATGGTGCCGGATGACAATCTGGTGCAGCGTCTGCTGGACGCCGGGGTTTCCACCACCGGCGAGGAAATCGAGCAGACGTCCCTGCTGGTGAACATCATCAGCTGGGTGGCGCCCATTCTGATTTTCCTGGCGCTGGGACAGTTCATGTCCCGGAAGCTGATGGAAAAGATGGGCGGCGGCAGCTCCATGATGTTCAACATGGGCAAGTCCAACGCCAAGGTGTATGTGAAGTCCGCCGAGGGCATCAAGTTCGATGATGTGGCCGGGGAGGACGAAGCCAAGGAGAACCTGCAGGAGATTGTGGACTACCTCCACGACCCCGGCAAGTATCAGGAAATCGGCGCCTCCATGCCCAAGGGCGTCCTGTTGGTAGGCCCTCCGGGCACTGGCAAGACCATGCTGGCCAAGGCCGTGGCCGGCGAGGCCAACGTGCCCTTCTTCTCCATGTCCGGCTCCGAGTTCGTGGAGATGTTCGTGGGCATGGGCGCCAGCAAAGTCCGCGACCTGTTCAAACAGGCCAAGGAGAAAGCCCCCTGCATCGTGTTTATCGACGAGATTGACGCCATCGGCAAGAAGCGTGACGGCCAGATGGGGGGCAACGACGAGCGGGAGCAGACCCTGAACCAGCTGCTGACGGAAATGGACGGCTTTGAGGGCAACACCGGCGTGATTATCCTTGCCGCCACCAACCGCCCGGAATCTCTGGATCCCGCCCTGACCCGCCCCGGCCGGTTTGACCGCCGGGTGCCGGTGGAACTGCCGGATCTCAAGGGACGGGAGGCCATCCTGAAAGTCCACGCCAGAAAGATCAAGGTGGCGGAGAATGTGGACTTTGAAAAGGTGGCCCGCATGGCTTCCGGCGCCTCCGGTGCAGAACTGGCCAACATCGTCAATGAGGCCGCCCTCCGGGCCGTCCGGGATGGGCGGAAGTTCGCCGAGCAGGCGGATCTGGAGGAGAGCATTGAGGTGGTCATTGCCGGCTACCAAAAGAAAAACGCCATCCTCACGGATAAGGAGAAGTGGACGGTGGCCTATCACGAGATCGGCCACGCGCTGGTGGCGGCCAAACAGACCAACTCCGCCCCGGTGCAGAAGATCACCATCATTCCCCGCACCTCCGGCGCGCTGGGCTACACCATGCAGGTGGAGGAGGGAAACCACTACCTGATGACCAAGGAGGAGATCGAAAACAAGATCGCCACCTTCACCGGCGGCCGCGCCGCCGAAGAGGTGAAGTTCGGCGTCATCTCCACCGGTGCCTCCAACGACATTGAGCAGGCCACCAAGCTGGCCCGAGCCATGATTACCCGGTACGGCATGAGCGACGACTTCGATATGGTGGCGCTGGAAACCGTCACCAACCAGTATCTGGGCGGCGACGCCTCTCTGGCCTGCTCCGCCGAAACTCAGGCGCAGATCGACCGCAAGGTGGTGGAACTGGTGAAGCGGGAGCACGAGAAGTCGCTGAATATCCTCAAGGAGAACCGGGAGAAGCTGGACGAACTTTCCAAATGCCTCTACGAAAAGGAAACCATCACCGGCGAGGAGTTTATGAACATCCTCAACGGATAAACCGCCACGGAACAGATTGACACAATGACACAAGCGGCGCCCCTGACTTTCGTCAGGGGCGCTGTTGTATCATCATATCCATCAGGTGCGCTGCTGCCCGGCGGTTCCGGAATTTCCGGCGGTTCTGCCGTTCATTCGCAGGTGACCGGGATGCAGATCTCCGTCACGAATTTCCCGGGATCGCTGGTAATGCCGTAATCAATCAGGGTCACCTCCCGGGAAAACCCCGCAATCCGCATCCGATACTCTTCAATATATCCAAGCGTAAATTGAAGTAAAAACTATAAAAACAAGGAGGATTTTTTATGAGTAAAAAAGTGTCAAGAATTATCGGCGGCATTATGCTGATACTTGCTGTCGCGTTCCTGTTTGTAGCGCTGGGACAATTTGGCGCTGTTGACAAAGTCTCGCTCCGCTCCGCCCTGCCAACAAAAAAGGCGCCCTCTGGCGTCATC
>CAKUBJ010000061.1 GCA_934636905.1 uncultured Dysosmobacter sp.
GTCATGCCGGACACCATGAGCGTGGAGCGCCGCCAGCTGATGAAGGCCTACGGCGCGGAACTGGTGCTCAGCGAGGGCGCCAAGGGCATGAAGGGCGCCATTGCCAAGGCGGAAGAACTGGCGAAGGAGATTCCCAACAGCTTCATCCCCGGCCAGTTTGTCAACCCCGCCAACCCCAAGGCGCACTTTGAAACCACCGGCCCGGAAATTTGGGAGGATACCGACGGCGCTGTGGATGTATTTGTGGCTGGCGTAGGTACCGGCGGCACCCTTACCGGCGTGGGCAAGTACCTCAAGAGCAGGAACCCTGCCGTGAAGGTGGTGGCGGTGGAACCTAAGGATTCCCCCGTCCTCAGCGAGGGTCACGCAGGCTCCCACAAGATTCAGGGCATCGGCGCCGGCTTTGTTCCCGATGTGCTGGACACCAAAATCTATGATGAGATTATCCCTGTGACCAATGACGACGCTTTCGCCACCGGCAAGCGCATCGGCCATGCCGAGGGCGTTCTGGTGGGCATTTCCTCCGGCGCGGCCGTGTGGGCGGCCATTCAGCTGGCCAAGCGGCCGGAGAACGCGGGCAAGACCATTGTGGCACTGCTGCCCGATACCGGCGACCGCTATCTTTCTACCCCTCTCTTTGCGGATTGACGGACGGACACGTTGCCGTTGGCTTCCCGTACCTGAAAATGCGAAAGCTGACGACGACTCAAAGAAAAAGGTACCCTCTCCTGACAAAGCGGCACGGCTTGTACCGTGCCGCTTTGCCCTGCTTCGGCATCATTTCCCAAAATGCCTGCCCCGTCATACCGTATGGCTCCCGGCGAAGGAGAAAGGAAGGGCTTATTGGAACTTTTTGCCGGCATTTTCCGTCTATACAGACAACAGGATAGAGGAGGGCGTATTGATGAGAAAACGATGGATTGTCACGGCAGGCTGTTTCCTGCTTCTGGGGCTGGCGGTGCTTGCCTTTTCTGGCCGGAAGCCCTATCGGTATCTGGATGCCTCGGACATTGTTTCGGCCTCGGTTTATTTGTCCCCGCCGAATCAGACCGTTCCAATTACGGACACGGAAGCCCTGACGGACTGCCTCCGGGAACTTGTGATTTACCGAAAGGACAACTCCTACACGGAATATGCCGGTCAGACGGTGGTGTTTACCCTGGCCATGGCAGATGGCTCCACGGAGGAAATCGTGGCCTATAACCCCTTTGTGATTATCAACGGAGTGGGGTACCGAACAAAATACGAGCCATGTGAAAAACTCAGCCGGTTTGCCAATACACTGCGGCAGCGGGAGGAAGGCTGACTGCCCCGGGAACCTCGCCGCCCGATTCCGGGGCAGCTTCCAACGAAGCCGTCCCGCGAACCTTCTCCGCGGCGGGGCAGAGGGCAGAAACAGGCGGAAATTTTCAATGAAAAGCTGTACAAAAATACATTTGTCCGCAATGGAAAGATATACGATTTTAACAAAAATAGGATAAAAACGCAGAGAAACAGGCGATTTTACAGCGCTAAAAGCGCGGAATCCAACATTTCTGCCCGAAACGGACGGTTGACAACTGAACCGGCGTGTGGTATATATTCAATATCATACCATCGATTGACAAGCGTATCTGACTTTGTCAATCGATGGTAAAGACAGAATAACGGCAATGGAAGCCTGTAGGAAAACGACGAAAGTCTGCCGAAGGAGTAAAACTCTCAGGCGTCCGCGATGCGGACAGGACTACAGGTGGATGCGGCTCTGGAGAATCCCATTGATTGGGTACCGAAGGTGAAAGGCGGCGTGACCGCTGAATCTCTCAGGTAAAAGGACAGAGTGATTTGACACAGCGGTGGGCTGGGGCGGACTTCCCCCTGCCCGGCCGGGGCTTCGCCATTGGCGGCGGGGCGTGTCGGATTTCTCCTGTACTGCGTTCTGCGGAGCGGCTGCATCTTTCAGCCGCTCCGTTCTGTTATGTCAGGCAGGCGCTTCCCCGTGGGGAAACGCCGGGGAGGAGAAAACTATGGAAGCCATCATTTCAAAACTGGACGCAGCCCTTTATCCCGTTGTGTGCAATGTGAACACCTATCTCTCCAACTACATTCTGGTGTTCCTGCTGGTGGGTGTGGGTCTGTGGTACAGCATCAAAACCCGCTTTGTGCAGGTGCGCTGCTTCGGAGAGGGAATGCGCCGGGTGTTCGGGAATCTGACCCTCCGGGGCAAAAAGCACGACAGCGGCATGAGTTCTTTTCAGGCGCTGGCAACGGCCATCGCCGCGCAGGTGGGCACCGGCAATATCGTAGGCGCTTCCGGCGCCATCCTCACCGGCGGCCCCGGTGCCATCTTCTGGATGTGGGTTATCGCCTTCTTCGGCATGGCCACCATTTACGCGGAGGCGGTGCTGGCTGTTGAAACCCGGGTAAAGGCGAAGGACGGCACCATCCACGGCGGCCCCGTCTATTACATCACCACTGCCTTCAAGGGCGGCTTCGGCCGGTTCCTGGCCACCTTCTTCGCCGTGGCCATCATTCTGGCACTGGGCTTCATGGGCTGCATGGTGCAGTCCAACTCCATCGGCGAGTGCTTCCAGACCGCTTTCGGCATCCCCTCCTGGATTGTGGGCATCGTGCTGGTGGTCATCTGCGGCGTGATTTTCCTGGGGGGCGTCCAGCGTCTGGCTGCCGTGACGGAGAAAATCGTGCCTGTTATGGCGGCCATTTTCCTGCTGGGCGGTCTGTTTGTGCTGATTTGCCGCATCCGCTATGTGCCTGCCACCTTCGCCATGATTTTCAAATATGCCTTTGCGCCGCAGGCCATCGTAGGCGGCACCTTCGGCTTTGCCATCAAGCAGGCCGTCTCTCAGGGTGCCAAGCGGGGGCTGTTCTCCAACGAGGCCGGTATGGGCTCCACCCCCCATGCTCACGCACAGGCCAACGTGAAGGACCCCCACGAGCAGGGGGTGGTGGCCATGATTGGCGTGTTCATTGACACCTTCGTGGTGCTGACCCTCAATGCACTGGTGATTATCTGCACCCTTTACACCGCAGACGGCCCACTGGCCAACGGATACATGGGGGATGTGACCTCCGTTCTCAGCAAGACCAATCTGGCCCAGACCGCCTTCGGCTCCGTCATGGGAGTGGGCTTCGGTGCCAAGTTTGTGGCTGTCTGCCTGTTCTTCTTCGCCTTCTCCACGGTGCTGAGCTGGAACCTCTTCGGCAAAATCAACGCCATCTGGCTCTTCGGACAGAAAAATCCCAAGGCCTGCACCGCGGTGTATTCCGCCATTGCGCTGGTGTTTGTCCTGCTGGGCACCATGATGAGCAACGACCTGGTGTGGGAGCTGACGGATATGTTCAATAACCTGATGGTCATTCCCAACGTCATTGCCCTCTTTGCCCTCACCAAACTGGTGGTGGCGCACGCAAAAACAGAGACACTGTAAAAAGGAAGCCGTGGACGCCGCCTTTGGGGGCGGCCTCCTGCAAGACGGGTGATAAAACGGCGAAAGACTTTTTCGACACGCGGAAGCCCGGGCAGATTTTCTGCCCGGACTTTTCTTGCATTCTGCCGGGGCGGCGGTGGAATTGTTTCCGGATTTGTGGTATAAAGAAAAGGAGAAAACGGAATTTGACGGGATGAAAGCGAGAAATAATTATGGAGATATTTACTTTTAACGGCTATGATGGAGAAAAAATAGCACTG
>CAKUBJ010000062.1 GCA_934636905.1 uncultured Dysosmobacter sp.
CTCATCTCGGCAATGCCGCCGGCGTTGTCGGCGATGGGGCCGTAAGCGTCCACGGCCACGGTGATGCCGGTGGTGGAGAGCATACCCACGGCAGCCAGCGCAATGCCGTACAGGCCGGCCACCTCATAGGAAACAAAGATACCCACGCAGATCAGCAGGATGGGAATGGCGGTGGACATCATGCCCACGGCAATGCCGCTGATGATGGTGGTGGCAGGGCCGGTTTCGGACTGCTGGGCAATCTTCTTCACGGAGTTGTAGTCGCCGGAGGTGTAGATTTCCGTAACGATGCCGATAATCAGACCCACAATCAGACCCGCGATAATGGCGATGGCCTGTGCCATGCCGTCAAAGAACGTCTTGCTCAGCACCAGAGAGAGAACTACCACGATGACGGAGGAAACGTAAGAACCCATCTTCAGAGCCTTGTGAGGATTGGCGTTCTCATCGCCCTTGACGAAGAAGCAGCCGATGATGGAGGCCACGATGCCGGCGGCCGCCAGAATCAGGGGGAAGATGGCGCCGGCGCCGGTGAAGGTGCCTGCCACGCCCACGCCCAGCGTCAGGGCGGAAACCAGTGCGCCTACATAGGACTCAAACAGGTCGGCGCCCATGCCGGCCACGTCGCCCACGTTGTCGCCTACGTTATCGGCGATAACGGCGGGGTTCCGGGGGTCATCTTCGGGGATACCGGCTTCCACCTTGCCCACCAGGTCGGCGCCCACGTCAGCCGCCTTGGTGTAGATGCCGCCGCCCACACGGGCAAACAGCGCGATGGAGGAGGCGCCCAGAGAGAAGCCGGTGAGGATCTCGGCATTGCCGGTGAAGGCGTAGATGGCAGCGCAGCCCAGCAGGCCCAGACCCACCACGCACATACCCATGACGGAGCCGCCGGAGAAGGCAATGCCCAGCGCCTTGTTCATGCCGCTGTTCTTGGCGGCGGCTGCGGTGCGGACGTTGGCCTTGGTGGCCACGTTCATGCCCGCATAGCCGGCGCCTACGGAGAACACGGCGCCCACAAGGAAGCAGACAGCGGTGAGCCAGCTGATGAACAGACCGATCAGCACAAGCAGCACCGCTACAAAAATAACCAGAATTTTGTACTCAGCAAACAGGAACGCCCGGGCGCCGTCGCTGATATTGCCCGCAATCTCCTTCATCCGATCCGTACCCGCATCGGCTTTGGAAACGACGGAGGTCTTCCACGCGGCAAACAGCAATGCCAGAACCGCGCACAGCAGAGCAACCCAAATAATGTTTTCCATGTTTTCCTCTCCTTAACCGTATTTGCCAAAGGCAGATCTATGTTGCTGTATTATTCTAACAACAGAAAAACTATTTTTCAAGTAAATTTACCTAATGGATTGCGCAATCCGGTCAAGTTTTACGTTTTTACCAATTTCCGGGAGAAAAATTCCGAAATTTTCGTCTTTATTTCGTCGAAATTTTTCTCTGTTTTTCTATTATTTGCAATTATTTGTATACCAAAAATCAAAAGTTCTATTTATACATTAATTATTTTTGTATTTTTTTGAACATTTTTCTCAAACGTTTGCGTTATTTTCCGCGCAATCGTTTACTCTTCTGTGCACAATTTCAAACGCCGAAAAAACGCAAAAAAAATCCACGCCCGATGGCGTGGTTTCCTTCCTGAACTTACCGCTCACTGTGGCCCAATTCCTGACCGTCAAAGATCAGATCATCCACATCCGTCATGCAGTTGTAAATCATTTCTATGCGCCTCCTTTCCTTTTTTCTGTTTGTATTATATACCGGCTCGTCGTTATTTTCAACGAAAAATATGTTACATTTTTGTAAATTCCGTGTAGGGTTCCTTCTGTCTATCTTCACCGGAAAAATGATTTTCCCCTCACCGAAGTTTCTACTTTACAAATGAAGCGAACTCCTATATAATATCATGGCTAATGGAATACGTTCAGGAAGTGAGAAAATGATATGGCTTTGATCGAATATGACGTTTATAAGCAGAAATTGCGTGATCTCGAGCCGGAACTGAAAAAGCTGGGGGATGCACTGGACATTGACGCCGTGGCGCAGGAGGCCGCCCGTCTGGAGGACGAAACCACCCAGGACGGCTTCTGGAACAATCTGGAGCGCTCCCAGAAGGTGCAGACCCGCCTCAAGCAGCTGCAGAACAAGCTGCACCGCTACCGGAAACTCATGAGCACCTGGGAGGATCTGACCACCCTGTGCGAGATGGGACAGGAAGCGGAGGACGCCGAGATCCTTGAGGAACTGAAGAGCGAATTTGAGACGCTGGAATCCACCATTGAGGAGATCCGGATGACCACCCTCCTCTCCGGGGAATATGACGCCAACAACGTGATTCTCCAGCTTCACTCCGGTGCCGGCGGCACCGAGGCGCAGGACTGGTGTCAGATGCTCTACCGGATGTATACCCGCTGGGCAGAGCGCCACGGCTTCGCGTGGAAAACTCTGGACTATGAGGAATGCGACGAGGCGGGCATCAAATCCGCCGTTATTTCCATCGAAGGTGAAAATGCCTACGGCCTGCTGAAAAGTGAGCATGGTGTCCACCGTCTGGTGCGGGTGTCCCCCTTTGACGCCAACGCCCGCCGCCAGACCAGCTTCGCCGCTGTGGAGGTCATGCCGGAACTGCCGGATGACGAAGAGGTGGAGATCCGCCCCGAGGATATCGAGATGCAGGTCTACCGTTCCTCCGGTGCCGGCGGCCAGCACATCAACAAGACCTCCTCCGCCGTCCGCCTGATCCACAAGCCTACCGGCATTGTGGTGGCCTCCCAGCAGGAGCGTTCCCAGTTCCAGAACAAGGACAACTGTATGAAGCAGCTGCGAGCCAAGCTGATCGAACTGAAAATCCAGCAGCACGCGGAAAAAATCTCCGACATCAAGGGCGTCCAAATGAAAATCGAGTGGGGCAGCCAGATCCGTTCCTATGTGTTCATGCCCTACCAGCTGGTGAAGGATACCCGCACCGGCTACGAAACCAGCCAGATCGACAACGTCATGGACGGGGATCTGGACGGGTTCCTGAACGCCTACCTGACCCAGCTGGCCACTGGGGAACTGAAAAAGTAAGTGGTCGATGGGCTGGTTTCCGCCGCTTATGCGGCGTACAAGGGTTTTGCGAAGCAAAACCTTGAAATGGACGGGCTTTGCCCGTACATTTGAGTCAAATGCAGGGTTCCCGCGCGTCCCCGGCGTGCGGGATGCAACCAGCCAGATCCACAACGTCATGGACGGGGATCTGGGCGGGTTCCTGAACGCCTACCTGACCCAGCTGGCCACCGGGGAACTGAAAAAGTAAGTGGTCGATGGGCTGGTTTCCGCCGCTTATGCGGCGTACAAGGGTTTTGCGAAGCAAAA
>CAKUBJ010000063.1 GCA_934636905.1 uncultured Dysosmobacter sp.
TGCAGGGGATACAGGTTTTGCCTGTTGGAATGCCCCCACATTTTTTTGAAATGCCAAGCGCACCAGATTGGTGCGAAGATGTGCGGCGATGCCGCACCGGATTGAATCCCCATTTTCTTTTCCTCTTGCGGAAAAGAAAACGGCCATTCATGGTCAAAAGAAAAGACGCTGAGGGATGATTTGACACTTCTGTGTCAAATCACCCAAAACGAGGGGCCCGCCGCCACGCACTGCCATGCAAGCCCGGCGGCCTCCTGCCGGCTGCGCCGACAGATATTCCTCGAAGAACTGCGTCCCCGCATTTGGCAACATGGCATTTACCGGGCTGCAATACCGGACTTGACCAGCTTCTCTTTTCGCGCTCCCCGCTTCGCTCAGCGCTGGCTGGTTCTGCAAATGCGTACCAGCGGCAGCGGAAAGAGGAGCAGGGGTGTCCTATTTGTACCCCGGAATTTGCTGTTTGATCGTCACGGCGCACAGGGTTAAACAAGATGTGCACACCGCCCGTGATTTAGCAGGCAATTCTTCACCTGCACAGCAGTTCTCACAGAACCCGTTTCCCCAAACTTGCACGGTGTGCAAGTTTGGTTGATAGCGCTTTTCTTTTCCACCGCTGCGGCGGCGGCTTTTCTTTTGGCAAGGCAAAAGAAAAGTGGGGGCCGCATTCCCGGCGGCAGCGCCGCCCCCTCCGCGGGAGCGGCAAGCAGTTACGAAATATCCGCCAGATCCAGATACCTTGCGCCGTTTTCCGCAATGTGGTCCTTTCTGCCCTGGAGGTTGTCCCCCAGCAGCAGGTCAAAGACCTGCGCCGTGCGCACCGCGTCCTCCGGCATCACCCGGATCAGCCGGCGGGTTTCCGGATTCATGGTGGTGAGCCACATCATATCCGGGTCGTTTTCGCCCAGTCCCTTGGAGCGGTCAATCTTGTACTTCTTCCCCTCCAGCGACCGGACAATGTCCGCCTTCTCCCGGTCGGAATAGGCGAACCACGTTTTGTCGCCGCAGTTGATCTCAAAAAGGGGCGTTTCCGCAATGTAAACATAGCCCTCCCGGATCAGGGTGGGGGTCAGGCGGTAGAGCATGGTGAGGATCAGCGTCCGGATCTGGAAGCCGTCCACGTCGCCGTCGGTGCAGATGACCACCTTGCTCCAGCGGAGGCTGTCAAGGTCGAAGGCCGTCAGATCCTTGACGTGTTTGTTCTGGATCTCCACGCCGCAGCCCAGCACCCGGATGAGATCCGTGATGATTTCACTTTTGAAAATCCGGGCGTAATCCGCCTTCAGGCAGTTGAGGATTTTGCCCCGGACGGGCATGATGCCCTGATACTCCGCGTCCCGGCTGAGTTTGACGCTGCCCAGTGCGGAGTCGCCCTCCACGATGTAGATTTCCCGCTTTCCCACATCCTTGGAGCGGCAGTCCACAAACTTCTGCACCCGGTTGGAGATGTCAATATTGCCGGAGAGTTTCTTCTTGATATTCAGCCGCTGCTTTTCGGCGCTTTCCCGGCTGCGCTTGTTTACCAGCACCTGCTCGGCAATCTTCTCCGCGTCGAAGTGGTTTTCGATGAAGTAGATTTCCAGATTCGTCCGCAGAAACTCCGTCATGGCCTCCTGCACAAACTTGTTGGTGATGGACTTCTTGGTCTGGTTTTCGTAGCTGGTCTGGGTGGAGAAGTTGTTGGAGATGAAAATCAGGCAGTCCTCAATATCCTGCCATGTGATTTTGCTCTCGTTTTTCTGGTATTTGTTCTGGTCCCGCAGGTACTTGTCAATGGCGGACACAAAGGCGCTCTTCGCGGCCTTCTCCGGCGCGCCGCCATGCTCCAGCCACGAGGAGTTATGATAGTGCTCAATGACCTGCACCTTATTGGAAAAGCAGCAGGCAGCGGAGAGTTTCACCTTGTACTCCGGCTTGTCCGCCCGATCCCGTCCCCGCTTTTCCGCCTGCCAGAATACCGGCGACGTCAGGGCATCCTCCCCGGCCAGTTCCGCCGCGTAATCCTGAATCCCGTGCTCGTAGACAAATTCCTGCTCTTCAAAGGAGCCGTCCTCCTGCTGGTTCCGGAAGCGGAAGGTAATGCCCGCGTTCACCACCGCCTGACGGCGCAGCACGTCGGTAAAATACTCCGCCGGAATGGCAATATCCGTAAACACGTCCAAATCCGGCAGCCAGCGGGTGCGGGTGCCGATCTTTTTCGCTTTTGCCTTGGGCAGAGGCGTTTTTTCCAGCTCGCCCACGATTTCGCCCCGCTCAAAATGGAGCCGGTACTCAAAGCCGTCCCGCCAGACGGTGACGTCCATGTACCGGGAGGCGTACTGGGTGGCGCAGGCGCCCAGACCGTTAAGACCCAGAGAGTATTCGTAGTTGTCGCCGGTGAGGTTGTCATACTTGCCGCCGGCGTACAGTTCGCAGTACACCAGTTCCCAGTTGTAGCGCTGTTCCTTTTCGTTCCAGTCCACCGGGCAGCCCCGGCCCATGTCCTCCACCTCGATGGAGCGGTCGGCATAGCGGGTCACGGTGATGAGCCGTCCGTGCCCCTCCCGGGCCTCGTCAATGGAATTGGAAAGGATTTCAAAAACGGCGTGCTCGCAGCCGTCCAGCCCGTCGGAGCCGAAAATAACACCGGGCCGCTTCCGAACCCGGTCTGCGCCCTTCAGGGACGAAATGCTGTCGTTGCCGTAATCCTGCTTCTTTGCTGCCATAATTCCTCCAAGAGGGCATCTTCTGCCAGTTTTCATCTGGGATTGTAGCATATTTCCGCCGCAAGCGCAAGGGCTCCCCCCGGGTTCCGACGGTGTTTGCCTGCAATTTCTCCCATTCTTCCGGAAAATGTTGTTGCGCAACATTTTTCTCATTACGTCCCAACCGCTGATTTTTGGCGCAGCTGCGCAGTTTTTCACATTTTCCACGGAGTTCTCCACATCATTATGTCACCCGGGACAGGCGGGAAAAATGCGGAATTTTCATCTGTCGGCCATGGGACGGCGTTTCGGAGGCGGCGGATCCTCCGTATGCCCGTTGCCATACGGAGAACGGGGAACCTATGCGGTTTTCTCCGGCAAATCGGAATTTATCGACAACTCCACTTATTTTACCCCTTGCATATCTCCATATTTATCTTTCAGACTTTCTATTCCGCTAATT
>CAKUBJ010000064.1 GCA_934636905.1 uncultured Dysosmobacter sp.
GTCCACAATACTTGGCTGGCAACGGCCCGGGAAGATAGATAGCGCCAACACAAAGCGCGGCAGTCTTTTGACTGCCGTGCTTTTTCCATATCTTAGCCTATATTAGACTCCCCTTGTTAAGGCACAGGGGTATGACAGCCACAGGGAAAACCACCTTGCGCCCTGCCGTCTCTGCCCTAATGCGGGACAAAAGCAATGGGGACAGAATCAATTTGTAGAAACAGTCATATTTGCCGGTATAACTGTCTTCTATGAAAATCCATGCTCGTAAGTACCCGCCGACTGCCTGGAGTCCAAAAGGCTGCGATAGCCATCCCTTGCCTTTCTGCCGGATTTTCTTATATAACTGACTTCCATTTCTGCAATTTCTTCAAAAGAAGAAACCGGTCAGGCCGGCTCCGCATACGCTGTGGTAAAAACGGGTCAGGAGGGGCAGTTATGGCAAAAATCACCCACTTTTTTTCAGGTGCCAACAGCGGAAACGGCTTTCAGAATCTCTTCCCGGAGATCATGGATCCGGAAACGGCCTACGATTTCATGATTCTCAAGGGCGGCCCCGGCGTTGGCAAGAATACCTTCATGCGGGAAATCGGCAAGGCTATGGAGCGGGCAGGGGCAGACGTGGAATATCTCCTCTGCTCCGGGGATCCGGATTCTCTGGACGGACTGGTGATTCCCTCCATTCGCTGCGGCATCTGCGACGGCACCAGCCCCCACGTTATGGAGCCGGTGTATCCGGCAGCGGTGGAGCGCTATGTGGATTTGGGGCGGTTCTACGACCTGCCGGCGGCCAAGGCGCAGACGGCAGAGGTGAAGCGCCACACCCGGGATTACCGGGACGCCTACGCAAGGGCGTACCGCTGCCTGAAAGCAGCCCGGCAGGTGGAACTGGACACGGTGGCGGAGGCGGGGCGGAGTTTCGACAGCCGCCGTGCCGCGCGGCGCATTTCCGGCATCATGAGCCGGGAACTGCGGGGAAGGGGCAGCGGTACCGGGAAAATCACCCGCCGCTTTCTGGGCAGCATCACCCATCTGGGCGCCGTCTGGCGGTTTGACAGCGTGGAAACCCTTTGCCCCAGAGTCTATGTGCTGGAGGATACCTATGAGCAGGCCGGGGCGCTGCTGTCCGCCCTGTGTGCCGAGGCGGTGAGGCGGAATTATGACGTGCTCCTCTGTCCCTCCCCAGAGGAGCCGGAACGGCCGGAGCATCTGCTGATTCCGGAACTGGGTACGGCGTTTGTCACGTCAAAGCCCGGCATGGAATACCCCGGGAAGCCCTATCGCCGGGTGCGTCTGGATGCCCTGAGCCATCCGGAGAACAGGGCACGCATCCGTTTCCGCAGCCGGATGGCCGGGGTTCTTCGGGAAGAGGGCATCGCCGCGCTGGGAGACGCAAAGGCGGCCCACGACCGGCTGGAGGGGGTGTATAACCCCTATGTAGATTTTGAGGGCGTGCGGGCGCAGGCGGCGCTGGAGGCGGGACGGCTTCTGAGTTGGATGAAGTAAGGGAAAAGCAACCCGAAGCCCCATAGGAAATGCCGGGCAGCTCCGCTAAGGAGCCGCCCGGCATGATTTGCGGAAGTACCTGCACAGAACTTCTAAAGGCGGAAATTACAGGGCGGCAGCGTCCTCGCCGTCCTCCAGCAGCCGCATGACGGAAACCTCGTAGGCAATCCGGTCTTCATAACCGCTTTCCGTCAGCTTGCGGTAGCTGCGGCTTTGCACCCGTCCCTCCAGCGAAAGGGTGCTTCCCACGGTCAGAACGCTGACCTGTGCGGCCGTCTGCCCCCATGCAATTACCGGCAGGTAATCTGCCCGTCCGTAATTCCGGGGAACCGCCAGAATCAGGTCGCAGATACTGCGCCCCAGAGGCGTCCGCCGGTAAACGGGCGGCTTGCACAGGGTACCGGTGAGGGTGATGCGGTTCACCGTTTCTCCCAGCCCCGGCTGAAGACGCTGGACATAGACCGTCAGCACCAGACGTCGGCCGGTGCCGCAGCGGTTGTTGAAGGAGCGCAGCTGCCCTTCCACCCGCAAGGGGCCGGTGTCCGGCAGGGGAAGCTGCTCCTGCCGCAGCAGGAGAGGCAGCACGTCCGGCGTACCGGACAGCCGCGGCACCTCCATCAGCTGGCGGTAGAAAACGTGCCCGTGGTTCTCGTGGGAACGCTCCGGCGCCCCTATGGGACTGCCCTCCAGAATTGCCTGATTATGTGTGTACATCGTCATCTCGTCCACCTCTCGCCTGTGATGCTTCATCCTATGTGCCATGGATGCGGCTTAGAAGCGGAGAATTTCAAATTCTCCGCTTGAGGCTGTCGATAAAGTGGTGGGTTTTCCGCAACGGTAAGGAAGGGTGTGCGCGGGAAACCCAAGAGGGGTGTCTTTCCCCCGTCTCGAGCCGCCCCGCAACCACGCCCCCACACTGAATGGCGGGGCGGCGAGAGCAAGCCCAAGCCGCGCAGACGCGGCGCAGGGCGCGCAGGGCGGAGGCGGGCAACCCACGGAACCAAAGCCCGCCGACTGCCATAGCGGGGGGGCAGCGCCCCGCGCAAAGCAGCCCGCAGGCTGCGCGGGGGGAGCCACCACTCGTTGCCTATAAGGGGGCATTAAAGCCCCCCACCGTTGACAGGGTCAGCGATAATGCCCATGTCGGCGTAGTAGTCGCAGATGTACTCTGTGCAGGCCTGCTCGTACTCTTCGGCAAGGCTCTGGCGGTCTTCCCAGCTGGTGCGCTGGTAGGTATGCCGCTCCGGAATGGCCGTCCCATGGGCTTCCGCATGGCACCGCCAGCAGAGGGTGATGAGGTTTGCAGGGTCATTGCTTCCGCCATGCGGCATAGCACGCGGTATGGCGTGGTGCCGTTGGCAGTACACATGGCGCGGAACAGTTCATATTCCGGCTT
>CAKUBJ010000065.1 GCA_934636905.1 uncultured Dysosmobacter sp.
ATCTTTTCCCTCTCATAGGCTTAGCCTTTTTTATTCCACGGGCATAGCCCGTGGTTGCCTGTTTTCAACAACACGAAGGCCGCCGGATTTACTCCGGCGGCCTTTCTATTTTCCATGATCCCGGTGTTTCTGCCGCACCCGTTTGAGTTCTTTTGGCGGCAGGGCAGGGGTACGTCTGGCCGCCGGTTACCGGAACGCGGCCACGAGATTCCCAATGAAAAACAGGCCGATGACCGCAGTCTGCGTATAGGGCTGGATCCATGTGTCCCGCCCCAGAAGCCTCCAGTTCAGCAGCCGCAGATCATACCGGCGGCGCTCCCGGAGCGGGATGCTGCGGAAGAGGACAATCCGGAAACCGCAGACCCAGAGAAGCCCCGCCCCGATCAAAGTGCTCAGCTGCAGGCTGTGAAGCATGGCAAAATACCATGGGATGCACCCCAGCAGTACGGCGGCGCCCAGCAAATCCGTGATTTTCTGTTTCATCATTCCCTCCCTGCCTGACGGCGGCTGTACCCCCTGCCGGCCATAAGATGTCCCCGGCCGGGCGGCTTATTCCGGCGCAGCCTGTCCCGATTCCGGGGTAGGGTACGGAATGCGGTAGGGCTGTGTCCCCCGCTCCTGCAGCTTCCGCTCCAGCCACGCCTTCAGCGCCTCCACGCCCTCCTCCGTCCAGGGGAAGGTTTCCGACTCCACGTCCTTTGCCAGTTCAAAGCTGGTATTTTCGTAAACCCATGCGGTAAGGACGCCCCTGCCGTCCGTCCAGCCCTCCCGCTGAAAGCGGTAGCGGAAGGTGCCGATGCTGCCGGGATAGACGGAAGCCTTTGTAAAGAAACTCATATTCAGATGGTCAAACTGTCCCATGCTCTGCCTCTTTCCCGCCTCGCGGCGTATTGGTATCAATATAGCATATTCCGGGACGTTTCGCAAACCCGTGATTTCCCGGAGCCGTAAATCTCTTCTATCGGCAAAAGATGGCAGGCACTTTCGTGTCTGCCATCTTGTTGTCACTTCACATGAACTGTGGATAAGGCTCAGGCCGCCGGCGCAGATCGGAACTCATCCACCACGTTGTCCGGAATCCCCATGCGCACATAAAACCGGTGCATAAAGCCGAAGGTAAAGCCGCCGGGCAGCATTCCGTTGACAAAAATCGCCATCAGAACGCCGATGCCGGTGTCAAGAATCCGGTTCAGGGCATAGGGGATGTAGCTTTCCACCGGCGTGTTGAACAGCAGGATGCACAGCACCACGCCGCCGGGCTGTACGCCCCCCACCCAGATATACTGGCACAGGACAATCAGAATCACCACGCCGATGAAGGTCAGGGGCACCAGAAGCCAGCGGTTGCTGCCGTCAGGAAAGATATGCACATAGACGGCAAAAAGCCCCATGCCCAGCAGGCCGCCGACCGCCGTGCCGAAAAAGCGGTTGCCGCCGTGAAGGCGGCTTTGCTCATAGCTGCTGCCCATGCCGAAAATGGCGCCGATGCAGGCAAAGGCGGGGCTTCGGTTCAGGAAATAGTAAATCAGCGCGCACAAGGCGGCTGCCAGAGCGGTCTTAATATTGCGCAGCCCTACTTTCGGCCGTGAATACGCTGCTTTTTCCTGCTGGTTCATATGCGTTCTCCATTCATCTCTCTGCGTAAGCGTGCCACTGACGGGCGCAGATTCCTGTTAACAATGTGTTAAATTATACCACCGGCTTTGCAGCGTGTGAATCCCCTGCCTCGGAAAAAGCTGAAGCGCGCCGGCTTTTCATGAGAATGCACAAGCAGAAGCCGACTTTTCTGTAAGAAACAGAAAAGCCGGCTTGGATAAATACGCGTCACAGCGGGAAAATCGTCCCATTCCGCAGGCTGCCGCCCCAAATTTGCAGTCCATGCCCGGCCAGTGCCGCCGCAAAGCGCTGCGCCGCCGGAAGCCTGGAAGGTGTGTCCAGCTGGTTCAGGAACACCGTGCCACACAGTCCCTCTTTCAGCAGGGCGCTGGCAGCCAGTTCCGGCGTGACAACATCCGTTTCCGCTGCGCCGGTGAGGGCACAGAAGCGTTCCGGGCGGTGGACAGCCTTACGGATGGGACGTCCCAAGCCCGAGGCACCCACTACGCAGATGACCTGCCGGCAGCCGGCGGGAATTACCGGCTCATGGTCTGCGTGGGCTTTCAGCGGCAGCTGCCGGGAACCGTCTGCCTCCGTCAGCACATAGTCGGCCACTTCCGCCAAATGCGCCGGGGGCAGCGCCGCTGCGGTCAGCTTGCCGCCGGGGGCAGGAGTTCCGACGCAGAGAACCCGGTCGGTCTTCAGCACCTGCCGGATGTCTGAAGGAGAGGGATTTTCCAGCACCGGATATTCGGAAAAGGGCCGGATATGGGTGGTGGTGCAAAGAATCACCGTCCCCGGAGCCTCCTGTGCCAGCCGACGCAGCAAGCCGGTCTTTCCGCCGCTGCCGATGACGGCGGTCACCCCGGGGCGAATGTCCAGCGCCTCCATAAAACGCATAGGTTCCCTCCTTCCTAATTTGCATTCAGTATATCCTCCGGCGCCGCGCTTGTCCAGAAAAACCGCAGGGGCGGAAAAGTTCAGAAGCATGGTGCAAGGAACGCGTCTTTGCGGAGAACCCCCTTTGCCGGGTTTTCCCCGCTTTCAAATAAGACCCACCGCAGGCGGGCGATTTGCGCAGCAAATCGAAGGCGCTCCAAAAAGAAAGAGGACTTGCAATGCAAGTCCTCTTTCTTTTTGGAGCGGGCTACGAGGCTCGAACTCGCTACCTCCACCTTGGCAAGGTGGCGCTCTACCAGATGAGCTAAGCCCG